>NZ_CAKJTM010000004.1:60053-90191 GCF_917627345.1 Protofrankia sp. CiP3
CTGATCACCTCGTGCGGGCTGGCCGCGGTGTCGGTCGGGCTGTTCGTCCTCGCGCTCGTCGGCCCGCACACGGTCTGGCCGCTGTTCACGCTCGTGGCTGTCCAGTCCGCGCTGGTATCTGTCGACCAGCCGGCCCGGCGGTCGATGATGCCGAGCCTGGTACCGCTGCGGGCGCTGCCCGCCGCCACCGCGCTCCAACAGATCGGTTGGAACATCGCGCTGACCGCCGGGCCGCTGCTCGCCGGGGTGGCGATCACGGCGTCGGGGTATCCCTTTGCCTACGGTATCGACGCCGTGACCTTCGGGGCGGCCCTCTACGCGCTGGTCCGGCTGCCACCGATGCCACCGACCGATGGCGGCACCCGGGCCGGCGTCGCGAGCGTCGTCGACGGGCTGCGCTTCCTGCGCGGCCAGCCGATAGTGGTCATGACCTTCGCCATAGACATCATCGCGATGGTTTTCGGGATGCCGCGGGCGCTGTTCCCGGAACTCGCCGGAACACAGTTCGGCGGCGGTGCGCGAACCGCCGGGCTGCTCTACTCCGCCGTTGCCGCGGGCGCGCTCGCCGGGGCGGTGGTCGGGGGCTGGTTCGGACGCGTCCGGCGGCAGGGGCTCGCCGTCGTCATCGCAGTGATCATTTGGGGTGTCACAATCGCGCTGTTCGGCCTTGTCCACAACCTCGTCGCCGGTGTGCTGCTGCTCGCCATCGCCGGCGCGGCTGACATGATCAGCGCGGTGTTCCGGAACGCGATACTCAATGTCGCCACACCGGACGCGATGCGCGGGCGTCTCCAGGGCGTGTTCATCGTGGTCGTCGCGGGTGGCCCACGCCTGGGGGACCTTGAGGCGGGGACAGCGGCAACCGTGTTCTCACCGACATTCTCGGTGGTCAGTGGCGGGCTGGCATGCGTTGCCGGAGCTGTGTTACTCGCGGCGGCCGTTCCGTCGTTTAGTCGCTATGACTCCCAGGCCGCCATCACCACCGCCGAGAGCCGTGAGGTGACGCGGGAGGCAAGCGAAGACCCACCCTGACGATCTCCGGAGGTGTGCGCTGAACGTCAGCGAATAGGCCGTAACCTGTGATTTTTCAACTACCAGAGATCATGTAAAGCAGCCAACGAAACAAGCCCGACAACCTACGGCGCCAAAACATCAGCCCCACCTTCCCGCATGCCTCTTCAGCGCATACCACCCGCTTGCAAACGCCGAAAAGAGGGTTGGTATGGTTCCCCGGAAACGCGGCTGTGACGGTGGCCACAGGTCCTGTATCCAGCCCGCCTGACGTCTGAGGGGACAAACACAATGCGTTTGGGCAGGACGCGACTGGCTCTGGCCTGCGTAATCGGCTCGATAACAGTCGGGCTGGCCGCCCCGGCCGCCTGGGCGACGGACGGCGCCGGTCCAACGGCGACGGCCACCCCGTCGGACGTCGCGGTCGAGCCGGCGATGCCGGACGCGGTGGACCCCACCGCACCGGTCACCACCCCGTCAGCGGTGCACACGACGCCCGCGCTGCCGGTGCACGGCATCGACCCGCAGCCGTCCACGCCGCCGGTGACCCACCTGCCCGCTGGCGGAGGATCCCTTCCGTCCGGACTTCCCTCACTGCCCGGAATGTCCCTGTCCGGCCTGGACAGACAGCTTATCGATCTCGCTCCCTGGCTGCCGAGCGATCTGTCGCTGGACAATCTGGTGCCACAGCCGCTGACGCTCAGCTTCACCTGTGGGTCGCATGGTCCCGTGTGGACGCTCAAGAACACCTCGGCGAGAGCGTATGGCTTTGCGTGGATCGACACCGACGTCAACTACAACTTCGGTGAGATCGGCGCTGGCAAGACCGTTTCCCTGAACTCGTCGGCGGATGTCGTGATCGCGGGTGCCTTCGACGTGACGACCCAGGATGTCGTGCTGGCGATCCCGGCCTTCGCTATCGCCGACTGCGCCACCACGACGACGGCTTCCCCCACCGCAACCTCAACGACCGGCGTCGGCGCTGGTGGTGGCGCTGGTGGCGCTGGCGGTGGCACCACCACCGTCCCGGTGTCGACGACGAGTGCGCCGGTCGCGACCCCGGCAACGGCTGTCGTCACCGACAAGGTTCACTACACGGGATGAGCAAGCCAGCTGTGATCGGATGCCGCCGGCCCGGATTCGGGCCGGCGGCATCCGCCGTGTCGATTTCCGCCGGCCATGCACCGGCCAGCCCGCGCATGAAGATCCTGTTGGCCGTCCTCGCCAGCATGGTTGTCTTCACCGGCTGCGGTGGCGGGGGCTCGAAGACCCAGTCACAGGCGTCCGCGACCACCATCCCAGATCCGGTCCGCAGCCAGCTCGCAGCCGTGACCTCTGTCAACACCGACGGGATGAACACGATCGTGACCGCGACCGGTGGGGTGGTCGACGTCTACAAGACCCCCACGGCAAAAACCGCGGCATCCCAGCTACGCAGCCCGAACCCGGAAGGCGTCCCGCGAGTGTTCCTCGTGGTGGCGAAACTCCCGAACTGGTGGCACGTACTGCTGCCGGTGGAGCCCAACGGCAGCACGGGCTGGGTGAAAGCGTCCCAGGTGAAGGCCAGCCTCACCGGATACCACATCGTGGTCGCCCGTAAGGACCATCGCCTGCGGGTCTACGACAAGACCGCGGTCGTCCTCGACGAGCCGATCGCCGTCGGCACAACGGACACCCCCACGCCCGGCGGTCGCTTCTATCTGACCGAACTACTACAGCCGCGCAACCCGGCCGGCCCCTATGGCCCGTATGCTTTCGGGCTCAACGGGTTCTCCACCACCCTGGATTCCTTCGACGGGCAGGACCCGGTGATCGGTATCCACGGAACAAACCAGCCCAACCTGATCGGGCAGGACATCAGCCATGGCTGCATCCGGGTCCGCAACGATGTCATCACCAGACTCGCGAAAATGCTGCCGCTGGGCACTCCGGTGGAGATCACGGCCTGAGTTCCCGCCCCGTCACCCCTGTGGATGGTGGTTCGCGGCCTGTCGACGCCCAGGTCGCGAACTACCATCACGGTTGGGCGCCGGCCAGCCCGGATCACAGCCGGCAGACCCGTTATCTGACGAGCACCTGGCGCCCGAGCCCGGCGCATGCGCCGCGGTTCGGCGGGCACTCCTTGCCGACACCGCGGGCATGAGAGGTCCGTTACTCAACGTAATCCGTGCATACTGGGGCCAACCAGCAGACCCGCATGGCCACCAGCAACATGATCTTCACTTTTCGCGCTGTCGGAGACCGGCAACGACCGAACCGAACACGCCGCGGCATCCAGGGGGTAGACAGGTCGTGCGGACATCGCTGCCGGCGCATAGCGGTCGGGTCCGGATTCAGCTCCGGACTCTCGGGCTCGGTCTGGTCTGCGTCCTGTTGGGGCTCACAGCCAATTCCTGCGGAAACGGGAAGGGCCCGGCTCCGGTTGCCACGGGAACCGAACCAGTCCCCCCGACACAGCAGGCCGCCGCCCGCACATCGCTGCACGCCGACGACTACGTGCTTACCGAGGGCCCAGAGACGACGGGCTTCGGCGCCAGCACGTCACTAGACAACCGTGGTGCCCTGTCGGTAGCCGCGATGACCAGTTTCGCCTCATGCATGGGCGAACCCACAGCCGGGTCGAAAGTAGAGCCGCTGGACTCGGCAAAGGGACCGTACTTCGCCACCAGCGACAGCCAGATGTTCATGGGATCGGTCGCGGCGGTCTATCCAGCCGAAGTGATCACAGCTGCCGTCCGAGTCGCCGCTGAGGCCTCTTTTCCGTCCTGTGTCGGTCAGTTGCTCAAGCGCGAGTATGCCGAAGCCGCCGATCTGCCCGCTGGCAGCACCTTCACGGTCGTGTCGGCATCCGCCCACAAGCCTCCCCCCGGCATCACCGCCGCGACCAGGGTAAAGGCAACCATGACGCTGGACGGACCACCGGTACCGATGACCTTCGATCTGATGTTCATGTTCTCCGGCCAGATCCAGAGCTCCTTTGTCGTCGGCCGTGTGTTCGACGACCCCGACCAGGCCGTGGTGAACCGCGTCGCGCGGCAGATCGCCCGAAAGGCTGCCAACCAGTAGCCGCATTGTGACATATACACACTCCGGCAGGCTGGCGGTCATCCCAGCAGCCCTCCGCATCCATGCGACACGCAGAGCACATCCATGGACGGACTACACGAACGCTACTTTCCGCTTCCGTGTGGCAACATGGTGTGATCGTTACCCATGATGTGTGCTGTTTCCGTGCGTACGGTGGGCAACGGGCAGTCGGTGACGAGCGACGGGCAATGCGGCGAACGACACCCAGCGCGACCCATCCATGCCTTCCGGACACGCCCATGCCGGACAACCGACCAGTACGCAACCGACCTGGTGCGCGACTGTCGCGATGGGAGTGAAGACTATTGGCACCGCAGGCTGTCGGGTGGAACGATAGCGTATCAGGCGCATGGTCATACTTTGCCCAATATTTTGCTCAAATTGTGCCGAAGATTTTAGCATTCGCATTCATCATGTCTGTCGGCGGTCTGGCCGCCCGCACGCTCATCAGGATCATCAACCGCTTCCTCGACCGCGCCGGCACCGACAATCTGCTCGAGCGGGGCGGGCTCACGCGCGCGCTCCGCAGGCCCGCCCACGACCTGCGCATCGGCCTGATGCGGCTGCTGCTCGCCATTGCGCTGTTGGCGCTCTTCCAACTGGCCCTCGGCCCGTTCGGCACCAACCCGATCAGCGACCTCGTCCACGACCTCGTCATCCTGCTCGCACACGCGGTTCTCGCCTGTTCTGTGCTCATGCTCGGCGGCACTCTCGCCTCGGCCGCCCGGGTGTTCGTCCGCGAAGCGCTGACCGGGCTTCCCTACGCGGCTACCGCGGCGACCAGCATCACCGCGCTCATCATGATCGGATTCGGCAAAGCCGCCCTGGACGAACTCGGGCTTGCCACCTCGGTAACAAATCCGATACTCTACGCACTGCTCGCGACCATCGCCGGAGTGACGGTCGTCGGGGTGGGTGGCGGTCTTGTCCGTCCGATGCAACGCCGCTGGGAGGAGCTGTTGCGCTACGGGGGGCCGGAACTGACGGCCGCAAGGTCCATCTGGCGGGAGAATCGGGCCCGTGCCGCCGCCGAGGAGCCGGTGGTCGTACCGGTGAGCGATCTCGTCGGCGACCTGGTGGCGGCAGGGCACAGCAAGGATGGGTGGGCGACAGACCCGATCTCCGCGCACGATCGGGAGACATCCGCGGCCACCGGCGAGTCGCGCGTGGACCCCGAGCCCGGACAAGCATCGTGACGGTATGACGCCGTAACGGCGTAACACACCAAGCACACCTGGAACGATGCTTACACTCGGCAACAATGAGTACGGCGTCATCATCCCAAGGACTGCCCAAAACAACAGAGACCACCACGACGCACCCATACTCCTTCGGCGAACTGACGCACACGAGGGATGCGGGTGAGGCACTCTGGTACGACGAAGTGTCGCGACCAACGGCGGCGCCGGTCCTGTCGCTCCGCTACGCGGCGCGCCGGGTGCGGCCTGCCGGACGGCCTGGTTCCCCAGGTCGTCCGCGGCCGCAGGCCACCTGCGCAGGGGCGCGGGAAACGGGGGAGACATCTCGGTGGACATGCCATCAGACCTGGAGCGCTCCCGGCTGCTCCTCGTCTGGCTGCAGGCCCGTCGCGCGGTCGACCACTGCCTGTCGGACCTTCTCGCCGCCGGACCAGCCGGTGAACGCCGTGTCCGCGAGCAGCTCGAGCTGGTCAACGACCTGGAGAACCGCGCTCAGGAGGCGTTTGTGCGGTATCGCCGCGCCGCCGCGAACACCAGGCGGCCAGCCGGCTCCGAGGACACGGCCACCTCGGACGTTGCCGACGTGATCGATATTGCTGATGTGACCACGTTGATGGACCGAACCGGCTCGACCGGCCGCCCCCGCCTCGGCGTGGTACAGCCAGACGACCGGGGGCACCAGCCTGGTCGTCTGGCGGAATCGCAACGACCGAGCGGCGTGCCCGGAACCGGGCTGCGGCCAGCCGGGCCGGTATCGGCCGTGGACATCCTTCCGGACACGGCGACAGGTCCGGGCACGGCGGCGCCCGCCTCGAAGTCCGGCACAGGCTTGGGTACCCCCGCCGCCGGAACGGAGCCAGGCGCCTTTCCAGGCCTGCCCGGGGCCGCCACAGCCGCCGGCCCCCACACCGGCGCGGACGGTGAGAGCCGCGGCACCCGCCGTCCGCGCGGAGATCAACGCCGATACCGCTGACAGGGCCAGGTCACGGACGGGACAAAATCGGTGTGGTGCAGTCCACGCGTCGCCGTACCGCGCTGGCCCGGTTCACCGGGCTGGTACTTGTCCTGACCTGCTGGCTGGCCGGGTGCGCCGCTGTGGGCAGGTCTCACCCGGCATCGATGACGCCGGTGGCCGGTGCGCCCAGCCCGACTGCCGGACCGGACGCCTACGAACGCTCAGGGCGGACGCCGCGGCTGCGCATCACACTGCCGCCGGCCACGTCTCCCCGGCCCTTTCCGCTCGTCATCGCGCTGCACAGCCTTCTGCACGAGGGTCAGGAGCCCCAGACCGAGTGGGGCATCGACACCCTCGCCACCAGCGCGGGCGTCGCCATGGCCTATCCCGATGGCCTGAACGCCTCGTGGGATGCCGGCACCTGTTGCGGGCGGTCCGCGGCCGAGCATATCGACGACGTCGGATGGCTGCGAGCGCTCATCTCACATCTTGAACAGCACTATCCCATCGACCGGCGGCGGGTGATCCTGGTCGGCTTCTCCAACGGTGGGATGCTCGCCTACCGCTACGCGTGCGAGAACGCGCCCGAAATCGCCGGTATCGCCGTGGTGGCGGCCAGCCTGCAGACCCCGGACTGCGCGCCGGAGGCCCCGGTCAGCGTGGTGGCCGTGCATGGACAGCTTGATGAGCGCGTTCCGTACGCTGGTGCCGACTGGTCGGCAACGCTCGGGACATCACTGACCTCGGTCGAGAACAGCCTTGCTCCCTTCCGGGCCAGCGCCGGCTGCCCTCCCCCGTCGCTGCCGGAAGACAGCGGCAGTGCCGACAGCGACGGGTTGCCCGTCGAGAGCGCGTCCAGCAGCCCACCGAACGCGACCAGCATAGGAACACCCGGTTACGACAGTCACGGCCAGCCGGCAGCCGAAGCGGCCACAACCAGCCAGGCGACAGCCGTATCCCCAGCCGGGAGCGGTTTCCCGGTGACGAAGAAGGAGACGAGCTGCTCGTCCGGCGATCGGGTTGTGGAGTTCCTGCTTCCCGGCGTCGCCCATGGCTGGCCCCCCAGCGACGGCCCAGCGCGGTTCAGCACCACGGAGGTGATCTGGCGGATCCTCGCGCCGATGCGGTCGCAACGCGCCGGGCCCGACCTCTGAGAGAGCCTGTTCTGAATCTTGGGTTCGGACAGGCCGAGGAGGTCAGGACGTGAAGATCAGGACGCGCGGAAAGAGGCCCGTACGTTCTCCACCAGGGTTGTCGCGGTGTCCGCCTGCGTAGCTGACGACCGCGAGATCAGGACGTAGACCGCGTCCCCGGCCAGCAGCGTCCGCATCACGTAGGTGACCCGCTGGCCGTCGCGCAGGTAGGAGCCGGCCAGCTCCTGGCTCTGCGCTCCGGTCGGGTCCGTGATCGGCCCGGACCTGTCCTGAGTGAGCCCCGGCTGGGTGGCGAACTCGGAGTCCTGAACAACCTTGAGCGCCGCCCGTTGATCCGTGCCCGTGACGCGCGCGACTCCGACCATCCGCGGGCCGGCCGCCGCCGTTCCCACCGCGGGTTCGACAAAGAAGACCCCGGTGTTGTCCCGGCGTTGGCTCCAGGCGGGCGGGTGGGAAAACGTCGCCCGCTGCTTCGTGTCGGTGACCGCAACCCAGTCAGCCGGTACCGTCGCCGGGGCTGTTGTGCCAGCCGGGCTGGCGGCGGGGCTCGCGGATGCCGCAGGCCGGGCCGTGCCTGTCGGCGCTGCGGTCGGCTCGGCCTGCGCGCTGGCCTTACCAGGACTGATCTTCTGCCAGACAAACCCCGCGCCGCCCCCGAGCGCGAAGGCGACCCCAAGGATCACCACCGCATACAGCAGCCGCCGCAGGATCGGCGTGCCCGCGGCGCTCTTGCGGGGCTGTGCCCGGTGCGAACCGGTGTCCTCATCCGAGAATGACGGATTGCCACGGTCATCCCGGCGCCGGCCACGCACGCGTTCGGACCGGCCGTTGCCGACCTGGCCGTGTGCGGCCGAGTTCGCGGACCGCTCCGTCCGGACAGGGCGGTCCGCCCGATCAGCCCGATCCGCGCTGGGACGCCGGGCGTCGGAGGCAGCCGCGTCCGCGCGTACCCGGGTGGTACGCGGTGGGGCGACACCCGCCGGCCGCCCGGTGGGCTCACGCGGGCGCCGGATGCTCGTGCCGGCGGCCGCGTCCTGCGTCCCCGGGTCCCATTCCGATCCGCGCCCTGAGGGCTGAGCCGCGCGGCGCGGCGCTGCCGGTCCCGCCTGCCCGAGGGCTGGCTGCCCCCTGGCATCATCCTGGTATGGCTGCTGGGGCGGGGAAAACCCGCCCGCGGTGTGGGCATCGACAACAGGTGACGCGGCCGGCGCGGCCCGCGCGGCGCTGTCGCGCCGGCCCCCTCCACCGCTGCCTTCGGGGTACCCCGGCCCGGGGTCCAGCGGCTGCCCGGCAGCGGGACCATTGGCTGGGAAAGCCCTGGTATCCGGTGGGTACGGCCGCTCATGGGGCTGCCGGTCCGTCGGCCGGGGGCGGGACACCGCGGTCTGGCGCGGAGCAGGACCAGGAGCGGGAGCAGCCGGCCGCGACCGTGCTGCCGCGGAACGGTGGGCCCGCTCGCCGTCCCGGATACCGGGATCAACCGGTGGCGGCCCGGACGGCGCGGCCTGCGGGGCGTAACGGGTTTCCTCGTCGTAGGGGTCAGCGGAGGGCCGACCGGCCGGCGGGTACCCAGACGTGACCGTCCCGTAGCCGTGAGGCGCCGGCTCGGCACGACGGCCCGCGTCATTGCCATAACTCGCGCTACTTCCGTAACCGTTGTCGTACCCTACGTCGTTACCGTAACCCGCGTCGTTGCCGCGGCCGGTGGCCCGCTCGTTGCGAGGGTAGCCAGCCCGTGCCGCCATGCCGTCGGCCACGTGAGGAGCGGCTGCACGTTGGCCCGTCGGGCGGTGTGGGGCCGCGGCCTGTTGCCCTGGCGGCAGATAGCCGTCAGCGGGTGGATATCCAGCGGCTGGCCGATAGGCGTCCGAGGCGCGGGTTGCGTCGGGCCGCTGCTGGGAACCAGGGTCCCGATAAGAGCCAGGGTCCTGATATCGGCCAGCGTCCTGCGGCGAGCCCTGATCGCGCCGCGGGCCAGGGGGATGAGCATCCCGGCGCCGCGGGACCGCGCTTGCCGGGGGCTCGCTTCCGTCGGGATGCGCCACCGGTTCCGGCGTACCGTCCACGGCCCCGGGCCGGCGTTGATTCACCGCGTCAGACCGTCGTGCCGCGTCAGAGCGTCGTGCGCCGTCTGCCACCGGCTGACCTCCCATCGCGGTCCGCACCCAATCAAACGTCCCCATCGGTGTATCACGGCGTTGCGCTGGCGTTGCGCGCGCCCAGTTGACAATTACCAGAGTAAGAGAGCCCGGCAATAGGGCTCGTCCGGGTGGCACCTCGCGCCATCGCTCCCCGTCCATCGCCGCGCGATGGACGGGTACCCCGGCTCGTCGGTCGACGCCCACCGCCTCCGGCGCATCCCTCCGCCGCCTCGCGATCCATCCGCCCGGACGCCGCTCTCTGAGAGAACGCCCCACCGAACGCCTACCGCCGGAGCCTCTCAGCGGTCCCGACATCCACTCCGGGCCCGGCCAGCGGATGAGCGATCCTGCCGCCGACCGCGCAAAAAACATGATCGCGTGGCCTTTGGCCAGAGCACCCCGGCAGGCCGCCGGTCAGGATTTCGGCACTCGGCACACACGCTCAAGCAGCAGCCCGCCGGCGAGGAGCACCGCCGCGGCACCGATCCCCAGCCCAGCGGTGATCGCATCGGCGCCGGCGGTGCGGAACTCATCCGAACGCGGCAACACGTAACCGAGCACCGCGGCCCACGCTCCCGCCAGCGCCGCCCCGGCAAGGCTGCCGGCCTTGGCCATGGCCGCTAGCCGGGCGACGGTCAGCGGCAGGATCGGCCTCGTTCCCGGCCGCCCCTGCAACCGGCGCCGGGTGATCGACGCGGTCTGTAGCTCCACCAGCCCAATGATCAGTAGGGACAACGGCGCCGTGGGCGGAAAGCGCGGCAGGTCCTGATAATTGAAAATCAGGAAAACATAGGTGAGCGCGCCAAGCACCACGGCCGCCGCGAACAGATCCCGCGCCCGGCTCGGTTTCACTGGCGCAAGCTCCATGATGTCTGGTGGATCCCGGCGGTATCCAGCGCGGCCACCAGGTCGGCTACCCGGCCATGACCAGGCAGCACCGCGTCCGGCTCGACGTCCAGCCAGGGAATACAGACGAACGCGCGCAGATGGGCACGCGGATGCGGGATGAGGATCTCCGGATCGTCGCTCAGCAGCCTGCCACAGGCGATCACATCAACATCCAGGGTCCGTGGCCCCCACCGTACCGTCCGCAGCCGTGACGCCGCCTGCTCGGCTGACAGTGCCGCCACCAGCAGGGCACGTGCCGGCGCCGCCGGGACCAGCACAACCGCATTGAGATAATCGTCCTGGGTGGGTCCGCCGACGGGCGCGGTCTCATACACCCGCGATACCGCCACCGCACCGAGCGTCCGGACGGCGGCACGAAGCCGCGCAAGACGATCACCGAGATTCGAGCCCAGCGCAAGCACCGCGGTCGGCCGCTCCGGCCCTGGTCGCGGCGTTGCCAACGACGAAGCCTGCGGCTTTCGCGATCCCGGCTGATGACCCGTCCCGCTCACGCTGGCCGGTCCCGGGTGACGCTGACCGCGACATCGGTGAACGGTAGTGGGATCGGTGCCGCCGGCTTGTGCACCGTCACCTGGGCGCGCGCAACACGGCCGTCGCCCAGGCACGCGACGGCCAGCCGGTGCGCGAGTGTCTCGATCAGATCCACTGGTTCGCCCGCGATGATCCCAGCCAACGTCTGGGCCAACGCCGCGTAGTCGACCGTGGCGGTGAGGTCGTCGTTCGCGGCGGCTTGCCGGGTGTCCACCCACAGCACGGCGTCCACGACGAATTCCTGGCCCAGCTCGCGTTCCGCTGGCAGGACACCATGGTGGCCGTGGACCCGCAGGCCGGTAAGGACGATCCGGTCCGGTGCGGTCGCCGACGGGGCATCGGCTCCAGGCGATCCACCCACCGGTGGCCAGGCGGTCATGCCGCGCCCGCCGGTGGGCATCGGGGCATGGCCGGGGCGGAACCGCTGGCGGCGATCAGCGCCCGAGCCGGCCCGATGCGCGCATCCCGCGGCTGCTCGCCGCGGGCGCTCCGCCATGCCTGCGCCACCCGGACGGCGTCCGCCGCCGCCCGGACCGCGTGCACCCGTACCGCCCACACCCCGGCGGCTGCCAGCAGTGCCGTCGTCGCCTGGGTCGCATCATCGCGATCATCAGCCGGCCGGGCCCGGCCGTCGGAGCCCGCCAGCAGGCTGCCCAGGAACGACTTACGCGATGTACCGACCAGCAGGGGATAATTCAGCGCGCTGAAGGCGTCGATGTGTGCCAGCAGCGCCCAGTTGTGTCTGGCTTTCTTCGCGAAGCCGATCCCCGGGTCGATAATCACCCTGCTCGGCGCGATACCCGCGGCGAGCACGGCCTCAAGACGGTCGTGCAGCTCGGCCACGACCTCGGACACGACATCACCGTAGACCGCCCGGGTGAACATATTCGCGCTCGTGCCCCTGGCATGCATCAGCACATAGGGAACATCCCGCTCGGCGGCGAGAACCAGCAGGTCCCGGTCGGCCGCGCCCGATACGTCATTTATGATGGCAGCGCCGGCGGCCAACGCGGCCTCGGCGACCGTCCGGCGGGTCGTGTCCACGCTGACGGCGACCCCGGCCGCGGCCAGCTCTGTCACCACCGGCAGCACCCTGCGCAGTTCCTCGTCTGGATCAACACGGGCGGCCCCCGGTCGGGTCGACTCACCACCGACGTCGATGATGTCGGCGCCGTCGGCCGCCATCGCCAAGCCGGCCCGGACGGCATCGGCGGCGGTCGCGAAGGTACCGCCGTCGGAGAACGAATCCGGGGTCGCGTTGACCACACCCATCACGCGAGTCCTGCCCATCGGCTCCAGGAGACTGCGGCTGGCCTGCTCGGGCGTCATGACTCCCCAATGATCAGCGTAGGGACGCGGCTGGACTGCCGGCGTGATGATGCCGCCGGTAGGAATATCGATAGACGGGCTGAAAGCCGAGTGCGGCATACAGGTGGCGGGCCGCTGTGCTGGTCTGTTCCACCTGCAGATAGGCGCGGGAGGCACCAGCGTCGGTGGCCCATGTGACCAGCCCGGCGAGGACGGCGCGGGCGGCTCCCCGGCCGCGCGCGGCCGGTACTGTCGCCATGCTGTAGACGCCGAGCCAGTCGCCGTCTATGGTCCCCCGGCCAACCGCGACCGGCACGCCGTCCATCACACACAGTACGTACTTTGTTGCTATTGTGAGATTCGCCAGCACCTTGAGGGTGCCGGCACGCTGGTCCGCAAAGGTCGAAAGTACCCGCCCCGCGATATCCAGCCAGCTGCCGTCGATGCCGTCGATGCCGTCGATGCCGTCGATGCCGTCGATGCCGTCGAACATGAGCGTTCTGGTACCACCGGCGCGGCCGGAGCCGGCGGTACCAGCCACCAGCGCTCCCGACGGCACCCCAACGCAGGCCTCCGCGACGGTGCCGCCGGCCAGCCGGCCAGCAAGGTCCGCCAGGTCGGCCGCGCAGACATCGGTCGGACCGGTGTCATCGAACCCAAGTGCGTCCAGTGCCTGGTGAATACCGGCCGGCAACGACACCGGGGTGATCTGAACGGTCGCCGGCAGCCCTGCCGCGGCGTAGAACGCGCGGACCTCGTCAAGCGCGAGAGAAAGATCAGGGACGTCTCCGCGGGCCCACACCGAGTTGCCGCGCCGGGAGGAACCGGCAGACTCCCGCAGCACCCAGCCGCCGACACGGCGCTCACACAGCGGGGGCCAGGCTCGATGGGCGAGAACCTCCAGCTCACGGCTCAGAGCGGCATCAACCGCCTCGCCGGCACCCGGCGCCACCAGCGCATCGTGCCCAAGGTGGCTTGCGGCGGGCTCAGCCATGTTCTACCCGGCGACCGGTACCCGCAGACGGACCCGCACTGACCACACGCCTGAGGCTACCGGCCAGTGAACGAAACCTTCGCGCTCGCCCCTCGTTGTCGCGCCCGACACGACTTGACCAGACACCGCCTGCCCCGGCAGCGCCACCAACAGTCCCCGGTCAGCGACCGTACGCCGCTCAGGAATCGATCGACCACTCGAATGTGCCGCGGTGAATACACCGCAGTGAATGCGCGGCGAGGGTGGATGCGCAGCGACGGCGACCTGATACCCTGGGAATACATCACGGGAAGCAATGGGTATGCACCGACGGCACATCATGCGCATACGGTGCAATGAACCTGCGGATGGTCATCTGAACGGCGGGAGCCCAACTACAGGGCGCAAAGTTTGTTACCTCACCGTAACGACTATTCAACCCGGTGGGAACACCGAGACCCTACCGTTTTTTACGGTAACGTCAGTTGTACCACCGCCCGACAAAGGAGCCGGGCTCCTTCTTGAAGGGCATGGAGTGAAAATTGATGGTAAACCCGCCGGGCGACGCCTTTTCGGCAGATGTATCAGCTGAGACGAGCCAGCCATACGAAGTGCTGATCGAATGGAAGTCGCTTCACGGCTGTGAGTCGTTGGAAGGCCACCCATGAGCAGACTGGTCACACTCGTCGCGGCTGTCGACGCCCAGCCCACGCTGGAACAAACGGATTCAATCCTTACCGAACTGGGCCAGATGCCCCGCAATCCCATCGTCACAGGGCTGATCGACGCCCTGCTTGAGTATCGGACACTCCTTGTGAGCCTGACAGGGTGATCTTCAGGTCACCGGACGGCACGCGGGAGCCGGACCAGTCAGGTGGTCTCTTGTTACTTGGCGGCGAGACCACCTGACTGGTCCGAAAACCAATACAGCGAACAATTCGGGAAATCGTGTCATCCGACAGGCCCAGGGATGCGCGACCGTAACATTTCTCGCACATCCGAAGGATCTGGGAAACCTGGCCGGTGGCCATACAGCCAACACTTTCCGCATGTCACCGGTGTCAGGACGGGTAGCGGTGTGCCACCGTTACCCGAACACGATCAACGCCCGAACGGCCGCCCCTGCTGCTGCCCCTGCTGCTGGCCCTGCTGCTGGCCGAAGCCCTGGCCAGCACCCTGCTGCTGGCCACCGAACTGGCCACCGGCAGACGCGCCGACACCGACGAGCTCCTGCAGCCGGGTCTCCACGTAACGCTCGCTGTGGTGAGTCTTGTCCGCGATCCGCTGAACGAGATCGTTGACGTCACGAGCCGCGTCGAGGTCCGCGGTGCCGACCTGTCCGAATTCATCGAGAAGCCGGTATCGGATCTGCTGCCAGTTCTGCCGCAGCTGCTGTTCAATTTGCTGCTGCTGCTGCTGCTGTGCCATCACGTTTTCCTCTCGTCGGGACTGACCGAACAAGAAGTGACCCTACTCCACCAGGCGCTCACCCAGTCAACCCCACCAGCTAACTTCGCTTGTGTAATTCAGGAAACTCTTCTTGCCGCGAAAAAGGGCTATGCGACAAAAAAGAAACAATAACGAGAGAACAGCCATGTGTCATCTGGTCCGCAGAAGTTGCCACCGTCAGCGGGAAGCCACCGATATATCCGGTGATAACCAGCGGCCAGGCCGTCGGCGGCGCCGGCCGGTCACGGTCGGAGCTCACGGAACAGTCAATGCGGATGAATTGCGGATAAGGTCCGGCGGATCGGGTGCCTGCCGGTGGTGTGCGGTGACTGCTGATCCTGGCCGGCCCACAGGCCGGCAGCAGGCCGGCAGCAGGCCGGCGAGCCGCGGGCAGGGATTTTCCCGGCCGGCGAGCGGGGTAGAGACTGGGACGTCATGGGAGCACGGTGGGTCGCGGGAACGTGCGCGGTGCTGTTCGTCCTCCTCGCGGCCGTGGTGAAGATCCACTGGATGCCGCTCGCCAACGCGGACGCCGACACGATCGAGGATCTCAGCAGGATTGTCGCCACCCGGAGTTGGCCGGTCGACGCCGCCGAAGTCCTGAGCATGCTGTTCGCTCCGTTCGTCCTCCGGCTGGCTGCCCTGGTCGTGGTGGCGGTGTTGTGGTTACGGGCCAGCCCGCCGCGGGGCGGTCGCCCGCGCGGTCTCGGCCGGCTCGATCCGGCCGGCGTCCGCTGGTCGGCGCTGTTCATCGGGATCACCGTCGGGATCGGTGGCCTCCTCAGCACCGCAACCAAAATCATCATCGCCCGGGCACGCCCGCCCGTCACCGAGGCGTTCGCCCCGGCCCACGGGATGAGCTTTCCGTCCGGGCACGTCATCGGGGTGACGGTCGCGGCGATGGTGGGGCTCACGGTGCTGGCTGCCGTCCGCGGGCAACGGCCCCCGGTCGCCGTGACCGCCGTGACCGCGCTGGCCGTCGTGGCGGTCGGGTGCGCACGTCTCATCCTCGCCGTGCACTATCCGTCGGACGTCATCGCCGGCTACCTACTCGCGGTGGCATGGGCAACCACCATGACCACGTTATTCACCCAAGGCATCTGTCGAAAACGTCCTGTGGATGGCGCGATCGACGGCAGCGAACCACCGGTACAAGGCCGGCCAGCGCAACGACCCGGCTGCCAGGCACAATCGCCACACCGCTCGGACACCGCCGCCAACAGCGATCCGCTAGAATGGCAACAGGAGCCGCCAGGGCAACCACGCGGATCCCGGCAAATTCACTCTCAGACAAAACCACGAGCCCTGTCCAGTCACCGGGGACGATGGAGAGTTCAGCTCCGTGGAACTATCAGAAAGCTGATAAAAGTCAGGAATATGGCAGCCAGCGGACGCTTTCGTCCGCATAACGCAGGCTTGCCAGCCGGACGGCGAACTGCGCCGCCACCCGCGGGTTGCTGGTGAGGATCGGCACAACGCTCGTCACCAGCTTCAGTTCCCGGACGGCCCGCAGCACCTCGAATCCAGACCAGTGCGTCACGTCGAAACCGTATTCGGACGCGAGCAGCACGTGTCGTTCCGGTGGGTAACCGAAACGCAACCGTCCGACAGCCAAAGGAACCAGGTCCCACTCGGTCGGCCCGTAACAGGTGGCATCGAAATCACAGGCGAGCACCCGGCCATCGGGGCTTCTGATCAGGTTCCCGAGATGGGCGTCACCGTGGACGATCCCCGCCGGCAGCTCGTACGTGACATCTTCAAGAGCCGCTTCGAGCCGGTCGGCCATGCGCTGCAGGAAGATGCGGTCAATGTCAGCGAGCCCCTCCGCGTCGGCGAGGCGTCGGCGGACGTCGTCGAGCGGATCCCAGTTCGGCAATGCGATGATGGGCAGCGGCAACGTGTGGATCATCCGGAGGACCACCGCGAGGTCGGAGGCGGTCGGTGGTCCGCTGTTGCGCACGGGCTCACCCGGGGCGGACCTGCGCGTACGTGCCACCAGCCCTCGGGCGCCTGCCGGGGGCTGCCGTTCCAGGAGGCTCTGAGCACGCGGTTCGGCTGGTCGCGGCCCGGCCAGAGCATCGATCCACAGGGTGGCCACGGTGCCATCGATGTGCAGCGGTGCCGGCAGACCAGGTGCAAGGCGCACCGCCGGCACGTCATGCCGGGCCAGCCAACGAGCTACCTGAACGACTTTGCACGCACGGTACGCCATCGCCGGGGATCCGGAAATCCGGATAATCACTCCGGACCGTGGCAACCGGAACACCGCGTTAGCGGTAATTTTTATTACCTCGGCATCCTGGCCATCCAGACCAAGCGCCGTGCATATCGCTCGAACAATCGACCATGCCTTCGCCGCGGTGAAACGACCGTCACGACCCGTGACAGCCACTCGACCTCGCCCCGACCCTCACCAAACACGGAGCATAACAAGATCGATTTATTCGGACGCGCCCATCCCGCTCACTGCCTATCCGCGCCCTCATGGCATACGGTTATTACCGCTAAGAGCGCCCGGCAACAGGACTGTCCGGCTCGTACGGCCCGCGCGGCGCCTCGTATCATCGCTCCCCATCCATCGCCGCGCGACGCGCGGGTACCCCGGCTTGTCGGTCAACACCCACCACCTCCGGTGACTCCCCGCGCCGCCTCGCGATGCACGCACCCCGGCCCTGTTCCTTGATCCACGCTCCTATTGCCGGGCACTCTCATGCATTACGCGCGCTCGGCCACGAACCCGAACCATGACCCCGCAGCCCGCAACGATGCCTCCTCCGATCCAGTAGTTGCCCGGTGGCGGTGCTGAGTCGCCGGTGGCCAACAGGAGTTCAATCAGTACTCTGCCCACCTACCCCAAAACCCCAAGCGAGCCAGGGCATGCCCGATGGATGCTCAACTATAGTCCCTTTCCTGTCCCCGAAGGACCAAGAGCGCCCGAGAATAGGACTGTCCGGCTCGCGGCTCCCCGCATCCCGCCCGGCCGCGTTGTCCTCAGTCGGCGCCCACCAGCAGGGCGCCTTCCTCGGGCGCTCTAAAAGTGACTGGCAACAGGGGACGCGGCGTCGTGGGGCTGGGGCACGCGCTTCGCGATGCACGCACCCCAGCGCCGACCGCTAAGAGGCTGTGCGGCTGGTCCCGCGGCTGGTCCCGCCTTCCCGTTGCCATTCACGCACGAACGCCGCGAGCTCCCGCACATCACGGACATCGCCGTGCGTCCGGGTTATCGCCAGCAGCTCGTCAGCCCGGTTCGATGCGGACGCCACTGTGCGCCCCCAGGAAATCCTGACCGCCTCGGTGGCCAGCGCACAGACCCGGTCAAGCTCAAGCCGTCCCTGCTGGACCAAGGCCAATGCAAGATCCAATCTGATCACCGAACGGAAACCGGGAGCGTTCATCATGTCCAGCCGGGGTATGGCGATCTGTGCGTGCTCCTCCGCGGCACGAGGCCGCCTGAGCAGGCACAACGCCGTGGTTGCGTTGTAAGCGACCTCCACCGGATGGAAAGTGTCGAAGCCAGGCCCAGGCGAGCCCCACTGTTCCACGGGAATCATGTCAGCAAGATCATAAGCGGTGTCCAATGCCTGGGCGGCAGCGCGGACGTCGCCGAGTGCCGCAAGAGCTCGGGCCTCCTGGCAGACCAGACGCGCCTGTACCGGGCCGCCGCCGACATGGCGCAGCCCGTCCCGGGCAAGTTGCAGGGCCCGGTCCGGGCAGCCGTCGTAGAATTCGATCACCGCTGCGATCTCGCGGGCTGATCCTTGCAACGGGCCGTCCTGCGCCCACAGCCCGTCCGCGTATCCCTGCGCGGCCAGGGCACGTGCCGCGTCGGCCGTACCCAGTTTGAACGCCGCATCGGCGTGCAGAACGGTGATCCGACCAGCAATAATCCGCAGCCGGCGGGCATCGGAGGCCCGTAGGGAAGCACCGCGCGCGAGACTGTCCAAGCCGTGCCGCAGGCGAGCCGCCTGAGCCGCGACATGCGCCGGCGAGGTGTGCTCGTGAGCGCACAGCAAAGCGGCCAGCCGTTCCTCGGCATGCGCAAGCGCAACCTGCGGCGGCGCCGCGGCACGCGCATCCACCGCGTCCGCGAGCTGTCCATCGCTGAGGAGCACACCCACCACGGTGGCCCCGGCATAGAGGTGCAGCTGCCGGCGGTCCGGCGCCGGTGGTGCATCAGCGATTGACGTGGGGAGAGCGTGATACTCGTGCTCCACACGGCCGGTCAGGGCCGCACGCTCGGTGCCGGTCCACCCAGCGGCCAGCGGATCATGATCTGAACGGTCGGCTGCCGGCGGGTCGGACACCGGGCGATCAGCCACGGAAGGGCCGGCCTCGCCCGGCCACGACACCGGGGCGGGTAGTATATAGGAGTCCGGATGATCGTCTGGTGGTGTGCGGGTGGCCGGGATCGAAACGGCCCGCTCCTCGGGCCGGACTGGCTGCCCTACCTCCGCAGCCGCCGGCCAGGGACTGGCCGGGCAAGCTGACGGGGACAGTTCGTCAGCGTGGGACATGGCTACGCACTCCCTGGTGTCCTGTCAGTGAGGCCACAATGTGGCATTTCCGCGCCCTGCAATCTCTTTCAGTGTCAGGAATATGACTCAAGGTAACCCGAGGAGGCGCGCCGCGACATACGCCCAGGGAAGAGGGCACGCTCAGACCACGACACACGTAATAATTTGACGTGTTGGCTCAGGATGACTTAAAGCGCCTGGCAACAGAGGACGCGGCATCGCTTTCCCAGCCACTGCCGCGCGATGCACAGGCACCCCGGCTCGTCGGTCAACGCTCAGCACCTCCGGCGCGTCCCTCCGCCGCCTCGCGATCCATCCACCGCATATCACCTCTTGATCCACACCCCTATTACCAGTCGCCCGTATTGTTACCTCCGGTGGGAGCGTGTTTGAGATCGGGCTTTCGATCAGTGAGCCGGAATGACGATCTCAGACGCGCTCTGAAGGTACGTCCTCAGTACAACCGTTGGGCCACATTTCTCAGGCATCCGGGTGATGATTCCCACGTAGCCTGGAAAGCCAGGCCGCCGCATCGCGGAAAGCATCATCCGACGTGCCGGGCCGCATGACCGTAACCTGCCCATCCGCTCTCGGGTAGCTACCAAGGAACCGGACGTCAGCGCAGCTGCGGTGCAATGCTGAAAGCGCCTCGCCAACCCGTGCCTCGGCTATGTGGCCCTCGCAGTCGACCGAGAAGCAGTAGCGGCCTAAGTGGTCGGCGCCGGAAGTTCATCCAGGGCCTGCCGGCGCCAGGCGGCGCCTCGCTTCGTTGTCGTCGGCCGTAGGCCAGCCGGATCGGCGCGGTCACGTCCGCGGCCCCACGCCGGAAGCCGGCGTGACCACGGCAATCTCGGCCGTGCCCAGCGGGTTGCGGACCGCGTTTGCCCGGACCGGATCTGCTGATCTCACCTTGACGATCCTACGGCCCCGTGACAGAGCGCATGAGGGGAGCCTGTCGGCGCCGCCCCTGATCCAGACGTGGGACGACCGGCCCCCGTAGGGTCGGAGCGTGGACACGGCGGATGTTCGGCTCCTGCTGGAAGCCGTGGCTTCCGGCACGGTCGAGCCGCACGAGGCGCTGACGCGCATCACAGCCGGCCCGCTCGGCGACGGCAACGGCTGGACCGACCTTGGGTACGCCCGCGTCGACACGCACCGCGGGCTGCGCACCGGCGATGCGGAGGTCGTCTACGCCGCCGGCAAGACCCCGGCGCAGACGGTCGGCATCGTCGCCGAGCTGCGGCGCGCATCTGGCGCCGGCCATCCGACACTGGTGACCCGCGCGGACGCGGCCACCGTCACGGCTCTGCTCGCCCGGTGGCCCGGAGAACTGACCACGTCCGGTATACCTGCCCTTGATCCAAGCTCCACGCCTGATCCGGGCTCCAGGCCTGCCGCCCGGTTGGCCACCGTGGTTGTCGGCCCGCTGCCGCCGGAGCGCGGCCAGGTCGTGGTCGTCTCCGCAGGGACGTCGGACGCACCGGTAGCCGCCGAGGCCGCGCTGACCGCCCGCGCATCCGGAGCGGGCGTTGAGACGATCACGGATGTAGGAGTTGCCGGCCTGCACCGGATCCTCGCGGTCCGTGACGTCCTTGCCGCCGCGGACTGCCTGATCGTCATCGCTGGCATGGAAGGTGCGCTACCCAGCGTTGTTGGCGGGCTCGTCGGTACACCGGTGATCGCCGTTCCGACCAGCATCGGTTACGG
The DNA here is from genome assembly GCF_917627345.1 of Protofrankia sp. CiP3. NCBI lineage: Bacteria > Bacillati > Actinomycetota > Actinomycetes > Frankiales > Frankiaceae > Protofrankia > Protofrankia sp. CiP3. The sequence goes on from NZ_CAKJTM010000004.1 coordinate 80,992, forward strand.
CGCGTCCTTCGGCGGCCTTGCCGCGTTGCTCGGGATGCTCAACTCGTGCGCGCCCGGCGTCGTCGTCTGCAACATCGACAATGGTTTCGGGGCGGGAATCTTCGCCGCCCGCATCACCCGCCGCACCCGCCGCGCGACGGCGAGGCCCACAGTCGCCGACAGCGGTCAGGAACCGGGCGGTGAACGGATCGGTTAAGAACGCCCGGCAATAGCGGCAATAGCGGACGCGGTGTCGCGGGGCTGTCGTCGAGGGTCCGTTCCATCCTCTCCGACCGGCCAGACCACAGTGGACGGGTGACCGACGCCGACATGCACCACGCGAACCGTGCGCCAGCCGGACCGACCGAGCCCGCATCGACCAGACCGGCCCGGGTCGGCTGGCTCGACCTGTCCAACGGAGTGAGCGGGGACATGATCCTCGGCGCCCTGAACAGGGTGCTGACCGACACAGATCAGCACGCGGATGTGATCGCCAACGCGGTCGGAGCGCTCGGGCTTCCGGTCCGTCTGGACGTCAGCATGACCAGCCGGGCCGGCCTCGCCGCCGCCTGTGTCCAGGTCATCACCAACGAGTGGACCGGTAGCGAAGACGCGACACACCAGGACGGGCTGCCCGGGAGCGGGGCGCCCGGAAACGCGGCACCCCGCGATGAGCACCGCCGTACCTGGGCTGACATCCGCCGGCTACTGGCCGGCGCTCCGCTCAGCGAGACGGTCCGCGAGCGGGCCTTGGCCACGTTTGCGGCGCTCGCCGAGGCTGAGGCTGTCGTCCACGGCATCCACGCCGACGAGGTGCACTTCCACGAGGTCGGGGCGCTGGACGCGCTCGCCGACGTGGTCGGCGTCTGCGCGGGGCTCGATGCGCTCGGCCTGGACCAGCTGGTCGCGTCCCCGGTGGCGCTCGGCGGCGGGTCGGCCCGCACCGAACACGGCGTGCTGCCGATCCCCGGCCCCGCTGTCCTGGAACTGCTGCGTGCCAACGCAATGCCGGGGTATGGCGGTCCGGTGGACATGGAGCTGTGCACACCGACGGGAGCGGCTCTGGTGGCTGTTCACGCGGACGCATACGGTCCGTTGCCGGCAATGCGGGTGGCGTCCGTCGGCGTCGGCGCCGGCCAGCGCGACATCCCTGGCCGGCCCAACGTCGTCCGCCTGGTCGTCGGTACCGCTCCGCCGGCCGACACGCCACCCCGGACGGGACCACTGCCGGCAGCACCACTGCCGGCAGCACCGATGGCGGCAGCACCGACGGCGGACTCCGCCACCGCGCGCATCCCCGCCGTGACCAATGCGCTGGCCGTGACCGATGAGCTGCTGGTCGAGACCAACGTCGACGACCTCGACCCGCGGGCCTGGCCAGAGATCCTGGCAACGCTGCTGGCCGCGGGGGCCTCCGATGCCTGGCTCACGCCGGTGCTGATGAAGAAGGGCCGGCCGGCGCACACCCTGTCCGTGCTGGTGGCGATGCCGCTCGCGGACTCGGTCCGGCGGGCGGTCTTCCTCCACACTCCCACCCTGGGCCTGCGGGAGACACCCGTACGCAAGTGTGCCCTCGCCCGTGCCTTCCGCACGGTGAACGTCAGCGGCGAACCCGTCGCCGTGAAGATCGGCATACTTCCGGACGGCCAGATCGTCACCAGGCAACCCGAGTGGGATGATGTTCGCCGCGCCGCAGCCAGGCTGGACCGACCAGCACGTTGGGTGCTGGCTACCGCGGCGGCCCTGGCGTCGGATACCGTCCGGCCGAACGCTGCCCGGCCGGACGAGGGCACCGATGACGACGAGGCATGGGCACACATGCGATCCTAAGAGCGCCCGACAACAGGGGTGTGGATCAAGGAGCAGGGCTGGAGTGCGTGCATCGCGAGGCGGCGCGGGGAGCCACCCTGGTGGGTGACGACCGACGGCGACAACGCGAGGTGCGCATCCCACCCCCGTGTCGCCGCGTCCCCTGTTGCCACTCTACGGCGTGTTCCGGAAGTCGTCGTTCGATCAGGGAGCCGCGTCCGGGTGGCTTCCGAGACACGCCCTAAGGCCGCGACCGAGCGGGATCACGAACGGAGACATCGACATCGACGCCCGAACGGACATGCCTGACTTCAATCGTGCTCCGGCGGACGATCCTGGCGCGGTCCAGTCGATGCCGTCACCGGCGCGGCACTATCCACTGTCCAGCCCGGCCGAGGCGAGCAACGGCGACCTGCGTTCCCCTCCGCAGGCCCAGCGGCGTCCGCTGCCACCGCCGATGCCGCCACCCGGCGGCGAGCGCGCGTTCGACCCGCTCACAAGCGCATGGCCGGGCGCCGCGGACGAATCACCGGCCGCCCGGCCGTGGACCGAAGCGTCAACCTACGACCCGTTGTTCGACCGTGGCCCCGTTCCCGGCGGCTATCCAGGGCCTGGTGCCCACCCGAGCAACGTCGCGCCGACTCCACCGCCGCCCAAACCTCGGGTGTCCGTCAGCACGCTGCGCCACGAGGAACGCCTGAACAACGGCCAGCACGGTGCCCGGCCCACCAGCGCACCCTCATCGGAGCCCCTGCCGGGTTACCAGCGGTCCAGCTACACCGACACGGCCCACCGGCCGGCGCCGCTGTACCGGGACGACAGCTACCCGCCGGATTTCGACTCCGCCGATCCGCTCGGCATCTCCGCCGGTGTGGCGAGCACCGCGATCGAGACGCCACCACACTCGCCGATTTCGACAGTCTACCCAGCGCCGCCGCCGCTGCCCCTCCCAGTAGCTGATGAGCCGGTGTCCCCGCACTCGCCGCCGTTGGCGGCCGAGCAGCCGCCGGGAGTGTCCACGGCGCCGATCGCGGTACTGTCCAGCCAGGATCGGCCGTTCCTCGACAGCGACGGTTTCCCCGGCGGGGGGCGGGTCGAGAACTCACCTCCCGACATCCAGCGGGTGCCGGCGCCATACCCGGACGGCATGTATCCAGACGGCATGTATCCGGACAATCACCAGCCCAGCACCGAGTACCCGGCACCAGCGCCTGGCATCCGTCCCGCTGGCCATGACACAGCGGCTGATACGCCCGCTCTGCTGCCATCCCCGAACGGTGCGCCCGGCAGACTCATGACCAGCGCGTTACTGCCGGCTCAGCCAGACAGCGCATCTCGGGGCTGGCGGAAACTGGTTTTCAAGGCATCCGGCGGAACGATCAACCCGGGGCCGTCCGCCGACGAGGTACGCCATCGGCGCCTGCTCACGCACATCCGCACCCCCCTGTATGACTGCCACCGGATCGCGGTCATGTCGCTCAAGGGCGGTGTCGGCAAGACCACGACGACCGTGGCCCTCGGGTCGACGCTGGCGAGCCTGCGCGGGGACCGGGTGGTGGCGATCGACGCGAACCCGGACCGCGGCACGCTGGGCGCGAAAGTACCACGGACATGCACGAACACCGTGCGTGATCTGCTCGACAACGCCGGCTCGCTGGACCGTTATGTGGACGTCCGCAGATACCTGTCACAGGCCGACAGCCGCCTGGAGGTGCTCGCCTCCGCGAACGCGCCCGAGATCTCGCAGGCGTTCGCCGACACCGACTACCTTGCCGTTGACGGCATCCTGCAGCGGCATTACTCGATCCTGCTGACCGACTGTGGCACCGGGATCCTGCACAGCGCCATGCCCGCCGTCCTCCGGCTCGCCGACACACTGGTGATCGTCAGCAGTTCCAGCGCGGATGGCGGCTCATCCGCCAGCGCCACGCTGGACTGGCTGGACGCGCACGGGTACGCGGCCCAGGTGCGAGCAGCGGTAACGGTTATCTCGACGTTCCCGACAAACGGGGAATCCGTGGACCTGAGCACTCTCGAACAGCATTTCACCGCCCGTACCCGGCGAGTCATCCGGGTACCCTACGATCCGCATCTGGCAATTGGTGGGCGCATCATGCTGGAAGGAATGCGAAAGGCGACCAGACAGGCATTCCTCGAAATCGCTGGTGCCGTCGCCGCACGGTTCGGGCAGACAGGTTCACGGCCTGTCCCGACCGGTCCGGTCAGCGGGTGATCGCGGCGGTCACTGAACGGACGCCAGGGCGTCGCAGCTGCCGGGCCACTGTGGTGCGGCCGTCCACGATCCGCCCGAACAGGCCGAACGTACCCGGCATGCAGGTCAGCAACGCGTGCAGCAACCCGGGATGGCGCGTGTAGACCGCCTGTACCTCGCGGCCGGCGTCCATTTCAGGGCCAAGCACCGCTTCGACGCGCCTGGGATAGTCCACGAGCGCGCAGGGGTCACCGAGGGCGGCTCGGGCCGCGGCCTCGCCGGCAAGGCGGCCCGAACGGAGCGCGAAGGAGATGCCTTCACGCGTCCACGGGTCGAGCAGACCCGCCGCGTCGCCGGCAACCAGCACCCTGCCCCGGCGCAGTGGCGAACCAACGGCCCGCACCCGCGTCAGATGCCCGGAGTCGTGCAGCGGTGTCACCGCGTCCAGACCGAGACCGCGCACCAGATCGGTGTAGTAGGAACGAAGCGCGCCGCCGTGTGCCCGCGAACCGATCACACCGACAGTGAGCGCTTCCCCCTTCGGGAAGAGCCAGGCATACGAACCGGGGACCGGACCCCAGTCGAGCAGCACCCGGCCGGCCCAGCGCCGCGCGGTCGGGGCGCTCACCGGAAACTCACCCTCCAGGCCCACGTCCACCTGGTCGCACCGGACGCCCACATAGCCACCGGTCCGCCCGGAGGCGCCGTCAGCTCCGACAACGACTCGGGCACGCAGGTCGGGCCCGCCCCGCACCGATACCTCGACACAACCAGCCTGCTGGCGCTGGAACCGCTCGGCCGCACGGACCTCGCCGCCGGCCGGTCCGTCCAGTCCAGCCGGTCCGTCCAGTCCAGCCGGTCCAGTCGGTCCGGTGACTTCACGCAGGCCGGTGACGTGGACACCAGTCCGCAGGCTCGCCCCGGCGGCACAGGCCGAGTCCGCCAGCGCCCGGTCGAACTCCGAACGCATCACCATGGACAGCATCGGCCGGCCCGGCCGCCGCCTGGTCCGTGCCAGCCGGCCGTTGAGGGTGACCGTGAGCTGGTCAATGCTCGCACGGACCAGGTTCGACAGATCGACACCGGCATGATCGGCCGACAGGCCGACCAAACCGCCACCACAGGTCTTGTACCGGGGAAGCTCAGCCCGCTCAAGCAGACAGACGGTGGCGCCGGCCCTGGCTGCCGCACGGGCGGCGCTGGCTCCCGCCGGACCGGCACCGATCACTATCACGTCGAACATCTCGCCTGGAGTACCCGACCGATCAGGAATATCGACTGGCATATCAACGTAGCGTGAGAGTCCGGCCCACGACGCCGGCGCGCATCCGGCGTTGCGACGGATCCAGCGGGGTCCGGTCGGCAACCGCATGTTCCAACCGGACCCGCAGCTCGCTGGCTGGTTCCTCACAACTGTCCGCATCAGCGCCCGGGGCAAGGTCCCATACCGGCACGACCAGACCGTCGGCCCGGAACGATCCGACAAAACGGGACCCGTCACCAACCGTGAGACAACCTGCCGCGGCCAGCCGCGCGAGAGCATCCAACAGGGGCTCCTCCGCATAGGCCTGAACCCACCGCAGGTGTGCCCGTTCCCCCGGACGGCACCAGTAAGCCGCGTCAACCGAGGTCAGGCGGGCGGTCGGGACGACAGCCGCGTTTGCCCGCTCGAGTGCGGCAGCAACTTCCGGGGCAGGGCCGCCGCCGTCCTCGGACGCTGGGATCCACCAGGTGAACCCGGCGTGGACCGTAATGTCCAACGGGGCTGGATCAAGGATATCCAGCAGTGTCGGGCCCGGCTGGGTGTCATCCGCGCGGGCACCGCCCGCTGGTGCCCGCGGTGGGACGACCGGACCCGCGGGCTGCGCGGCGAGTGCCGCGAGCAGCGCCCGCGCAATGTCCGCGCCCGCGTCATCGCTGGGCACGCCCGTCTGCATCGCCAGGAGAACCTCGCCGTTCTCCCGGACGATGGCGGGAACCGCCTGCGGCAGCATCGTGCCGAGCACGATCGAGCGGTCGGCGTGTTCGGGATGATCCGCGAGGTAACCGGCGGAGAGCTTGAGTGGAGCGGTCGCGCTGGGCACCAACTCACGCAGAGCCACCAGATCAGGCTCATCAACCCGGCCGGCAAAAGGCCGCAGGACGGGCGCGGGCCGCCGCCGTACCCCGTGACATGCTTTGTAACGGCGCCCCGACCCACAGGGACACGGTGACCGCGGCCCGACAACGGGGAATTCTGCCTCACCGGCCCTGGAAACGCCCCGCGGTGTCCCGGGTACGGTCAGGTCAGCCTCGTTGGACGCGCCAGACCCGGACGAGCCGGATCCGGCGAAAGACGGCACGGGACGGCGGGCGGTCTGTCTGCGGGTGATCGGGTGCTCCTCGGCTTGACGGATCGGCTTGACTGATGCCGGCAGCGCAAGGCTAATACCTGCGACCAGCGCGTCCCATCAACCCGTCCATGTCACCGTCCAGTTCGTCCTGGATCTGCCACGCCGTGGCATGGGAGGGGACGCGGAGCATCGCCCGCCCACCGGCAACAGGTCTGGCGGGTGGGCTGGAATCACCGGAACACGCATCGTCGGATCCTCGGTCACGGCGAGTCCAGGATCTCCTGCCACCCCTGAAGCAGGCGAGCAGGCGAGAAAATCATGATCGAAAACCCTTCGGTCGCCGGGAAACCGGAGTCGGTTAGCCGTCACTCACCGGGGTAGGAGTTCGAACATGGAGATCAGATTTTCGCTGTCGCTCCCCCGGGACGAGATCTCCATTCCTGTTGTCCGCCGGATGTGCACGCAGTCGCTGAAGGTTCTCGGCGCGCACCAGGAGTGCGTGGACGATGTGGAACTCGCGCTCACCGAGGCATGCGCCAACGTGCTAAAACATGCCCAAGGGCTCGATTGGTACGAGGTCTCGGTCAACGTCGACAACCAGGTGGCCGCCATCGAAGTACTGGATAACGGCGGCGGCTTCGACGTCTTCCAGATAGACGCTAAGATTCTTGAGGCGTCCGCCAATGACGCGATCTGCGAAGACGGCCGTGGCATCTACGTCATGTACGCACTCATGGACAACGTCCAGTTCGATATTGTGGATGGCCCGCGTCCCGGCATCCGGGTGCATCTGGAAAAACTACTGCAATGGGACGAGAGCGCGCCCGCCAGCCGGCTGGAACGCGCCCCTGCCCACTGCGGCTCCTGAACGCGCGGCCACCCCTCGTCGCTACTGGAGGCCCAGCGCCCGCCGCCCCACGATCCATCCGCTCGGACGCCGTTCCCTGATCGAATGACGACTTCCGAAACACGCCGTAAGCTGCCCGCATGAGCAGCGGCCAGCGCGGAACAGCCGGCGGAGCATCGCCGGTGACGCGAAGAATTGGTGTGGTGACATTTCCGGGCTCCCTGGATGACCGGGACGCCGCGCACGCCATCCATCTCGGCGGTGGCGAGGCTGTTGCGCTCTGGCATGGTGACACCGAGCTGACCGGGGTGGACGCGGTGGTGCTGCCCGGCGGATTCTCCTATGGCGACTATCTTCGTGCCGGGGCGATTGCTCGTTTTTCCCCCATGGTCGGCGCGGTCGTGGACGCGGCCCGCGACGGGCTGCCCGTCCTCGGCATCTGCAACGGATTTCAGGTGCTGTGTGAGGCCGGGCTGCTGCCCGGGGCGCTCTCCCGCAACGTCGGCCTGCATTTCGTCTGCCGGGACCAGCGGCTGCGGGTGGAAAACACTTCGACCGCGTGGACCTCGGAATACACGCCCGGCGCCGATGTGATCATCCCTGTAAAACACGGTGAGGGCCGCTATATCGTGAGCCCGGCAACACTCGCCCAGCTCGAGTATGACGGCCTGGTTGTTGCCCGCTACCTCGGCGGGAACCCGAACGGATCGGTCGCCGACATAGCCGGCGTCTGCAATGCCGGCGGCACGGTCGTCGGGTTGATGCCGCATCCCGAGCATGCCGTCGAGCCGCTGACCGGCCCGGGATCGGACGGTCTGGCAATGTTCCGGCCGGTGGTTTCCGGCATATTCACCGGCTGATCGATGCCGTAGCCGGCGATGCGGGCGGCGGTGTCGCCGAGGAATACGGCGAAGGCGTCCTCCCTTCGTTCCGGCGCCCCAGCTCATCGTGCTCAGCCACCCGATTCCCTCACCGCGCATGCGCGCTCAGCGACGGATCGCCAACCGGTACCTCTCTCGCTGCCGATTGTCATCAGCGAAGAAGTACTCCAGCAGGTCGTGCAGGTAGCCCGGGTCGGGTACACGTCTCGACGGCGGTATGTACTGTTTCACCCGAAAGGATCCACAACCGAGGTTGTACATCGTGTACAGACCCAGTTTCAACCGGTCGAGTTCGGCGAGGATGTGGTCGGGCAGCGGATTTTCCTCGTCCTCTTCAGAGGCCGTCTCGACGACCAGGCTCGGACAGTGCGCCCAGCGTCCATGAGCCGCGGCTTCGTAGAGTGACTCCAGCCGATTGGCATCGACCGCCCGCTTGATCTCAAAAGACGAAATCGTGAGGACAACGTCGGGCAGCAGATACGAACTCCAGACCTCGACCGCCGCAACGTCCGGCCGGGACCACTGGCCGCTGGCCCGCGCCCGCCTACGCGCGGTAGCTGTCTCTCGGATGTGACTGAAAGTAAGCCCCGCTGTGTCGATCTCACTCTGGTACCAGTCGACGAACGGCCGGTACAGTTCGGATTCCCGGCGCACCAGCTGGCCGGGGCCTGTGGCCGCGGATCCCGCGTCGTCGATGTGCGTTTCGAGCAGCTCATCGCCGGCTGGCTGGGACACATCGTCAGCGCGGGCGACCGTGCCCCCGCGGCCCCGCCCGATCCGGACGAGACCGGCGGTCTTCAGCTCGTCCAGAGCCAGTCGATAACGGTCGTTCGTGATCCTTACAGCGCTGCGCAACCGCAGGCCGCCAACGGGAGTGCCGTCAGGCGGCAGCTGGTCGAAAACAACGAGCGCGTCGCGGGAAACATTCGGCTGGGTCCGCTCGATCGGTGCCCGGCGGATCCGCCGCCCCTCCACAATCGCCATACCCGCGAGAACGAGCTCCGCCACCGCGTCGTCGAACTGCGCGTCCGCCATACGGAGCCGCTTCCGCAACGTTCCGCAGTTCAACGGTGCCGGCCCGATTTCCGGATACAGTTCCGCCGCCGTTCTGGAAAGTGCCATCATCCCCTCGCCATCGT
>NZ_CAKJTM010000004.1:90587-101162 GCF_917627345.1 Protofrankia sp. CiP3
CGCCTGGTTCACGCTGCCCTGTCACCAGGCGCTGCTACTCCGCTATGACAGAAATATCTGATGTGGCACCACGGCGGAAGTCATTTCTGACATACTCACAACAGCCGCGACGATGTTTGAAACGCATTCCGCTGGAACGCTCACGAGATGGCGCGAGTCACGGCAGACACCTGTCAGGGACCGGCAGCCCCGAAGAGCGCGGGCAGCGTGGCCGAGTGGGCCATCCGGAGGTCGTCGAGGCTGATGGCGAAGGCGTCCTGAAGGTCGAGAGTGTCGCCGTCCACCACGCCGATGCGCCGGCATGGCAGCCCGCGGGCAGCGCACATGTCGGTGAACCGCAGCTCCTCCGATCGGGGGACGGCCACCACGGCTCGGCCAGCCGACTCGCTGAACAACTCGGTGAACACGTCCGCGGCCCGAGGGAAGACGATGCGGGCACCACGCCCCCCGCGCAGGCACGACTCGACCAGAGCGGACGCCAGACCACCGTCGGACAGGTCGTGCGCCGCGGTCAGCATTCCGTCACGCGAACCCGCAACCAGGATCTCAGCCAGCAGCTTCTCCACGGCAAGATCGACCGCGGGCGGCTGCCCACCCAGGTGACGGTGTGACACCCACGCCCACTCGGACCCGCCGAACTCCGGATGGGTCTCCCCAAGCAGCAGCAGTGAGTCGCCCTCGTCGGTGAAACCGATCGCGACACGCCTGGCCACGTCGTCGAAAAGGCCGAGGACGCCGACCACCGGAGTGGGATTGATGGGCATCGAGCCGGTCTGGTTGTAGAAGGAGACATTGCCGCCGGTCACAGGCAGGCCAAGTTGGCGGCAGGCCTCCGCGAGCCCCCGGGTCGCCTCGGCGAACTGCCACATGACCTCCGGGTCCTCGGGCGAACCGAAGTTCAGGCAGTTCGTGACCGCGATCGGCACGGCACCGGTCGCGGCCACGTTGCGGCATGCCTCGGCCAGGGCGAGCTGCGCGCCCGCGAACGGGTCGAGCCGGGCATACCGACCGTTACCATCTGTTGCCAGAGCGATGCCAAGACCGGTCTCCTCTGAAAGCCTGACAACCCCGGCGTCCTCGGGCTGCGCGAGCACGGTGTTGGCCTGCACATAGCGGTCGTACTGATCGGTCACCCAGGTCTTCGAACACAGATTCGGTGAAGCGATCATAGCCAACAGAGTTGAGCGCAGGTCGTCTCCGCTGATCGGACGCGGCAGCACCGCCGGGTCGTCGGCCCGCAGCGCGTCCAGATCCACCGGTCTGCGGATCGGCCGGTTGTACACAGGCCCGTCGTCGGCAAGCGAACCGGGTGGCACGTCGACGACAACCTCGCCATGCCACCGGATGACAAGCCGGCCGCTTTCAGTAACACTTCCGATCCGAGTAGCGAGGACGCCCCAGCGTTCGGTGACCGTGAGCAGCTCTGCCAGCGAGTCCGGAGCGACAATCGCGAGCATCCGCTCCTGGGACTCGCTCGCCAGGATCTCGTGCGGCGCCATCGACGCCTCCCGCAACGGGACGAGGTCAAGATCGACCGCCATGCCGCCGGGACCACCGGCGGCGAGCCCGGCCGCGGTTGTCTCGGTCAGCGCGCAGGTCAGCCCCGCGCCGCCAAGATCCTGGATAGCCACGACCAGCCCGCGGTCGAACAGCTCCAGACAGGACTCGATGAGGATTTTCTCGGTAAACGGGTCACCGACCTGCACCGACGGCCGGCGGGCCGGGCCGCCGCCCGCGTCAAAGGTCGCCGAGGCCAGGACCGACACCCCGCCGATACCGTCCCGGCCGGTCTTCGCGCCGAGCAGGACGACCGCGTTGCCAACCCCGGTTGCCGCCGAAGTCTGTATCCGCCCGGCCGGCAGCACCCCCACGCACAAGGCGTTGACCAACGGGTTCCCCAGGTAGGACGGATCGAAGACAACCTCCCCGCCGATCGTCGGCAGGCCCAGGCAGTTGCCGTAACCGCCGATACCCGCGACCACCCCGGGCAGCACCCGCGCTGTGTCGGGCGCGTCCGCGTCACCGAACCGCAGCGAGTCAAGGACGGCGACAGGCCGGGCGCCCATCGTCAGAATGTCGCGGACGATCCCGCCGACGCCGGTGGCCGCGCCCTGGTACGGCTCGACGAAGCTCGGATGGTTATGTGATTCGATCTTGAAGGTGACGGCAAGGCCCTCACCAACAGCGACCACCCCGGCGTTCTCGCCCATACCGACGAGCATGCGGTCACCGGCGGGTATGTCACGGAACCGCCGCAGGTGCACTTTGGACGATTTATACGAACAGTGCTCGCTCCACATCACCGCGTACATGGCGAGCTCGGCATCAGACGGCGGTCGACCCAGCGCGGAGACGATCCGGGTGTACTCCTCATCGGTGAGGCCAAGGGCCTGGCTCGTGGATACCGCGGTTGGTACGCCGGTCACGTCGTCCATCCTCCCGGAGGTTCCGGCCGCGACAACCCGATCTCGGCCACACAGCCTCGGCGGTTCCACCGTGACAACAACGACAAAAATGACACGGACACCCAGGCTGTCATCAGGAGTGACCGTAGGGCTCTGGACCGGCACCGTCGCTGGTTACCGCGCCAGCACCAGCACCATCGTCTTGCACCGAACCGGGCGAGTGTGCCGACACACCGATGAGTTCCAGGTCGGACGATTCCAGGTCGCCCGGATCATCGTCATACACAACTGCCTCGGGATGCGCCGAGGGAGCGACCAGCGCCTCCGAGTGTGCCCCACAGCCATGATCAAGGGCGGTCACCCGACCATCATCCGGGGCCATCTCGTTGGCGCACACCCCGAACACGCGGCCGAGGATACCGGCCAGACGAACGTGAAAACCGCATGTCTGACAGGCCGCGGGAGCGACCCGCGCGATAGACGCATCCGGACCGGACTCGCCTGCGTACCAACGAGCAAGCGCATCGTCACGCCCCAGCATGGACAACAACCGTGGACGACCGAGCCCGATCTCATACCAGGCGTCGGTGTCGACGAACTCCTCAACATCACCGAGACGCAGGGTGAGCCGCGGGTCATCCACGGCGGTCGGCAGCAGATCTCCGACCCCGACATCGCCCGGTCGCAGCCGCTGAGACCACGGCACCCACTGCGGAGCGGTCAGGGCGCCGTCGCCGGGCAACAGCACAACATCATCCACAGTGACCTTCCGCATCCGCGACGCGCGGCTCACGACCACCGTCCACACCCAACCGGGATAGGCTCGGGCCGTACACGCAAAGCGATGCAGGACGAGACGCTCACCCTCCGCCTCAACGCCGAGGTGCTCGCCGACACAGCTCGGATCATCAGCCTCGGTGACCGCTGCGGCGCGGGCTTCCTCCACAGCCGTGGCGCACGCGGCGTCCAGCGCGGGCGGCTTGGGCCCCTTGGTCGCCCGCGGCGTCTTCGGGGCCTTCGGTGTCTTCGAGGCGGGGGGCCGGGCGGCTCGCCCAGCCAGCTCCGGCGGCTCCGGCTCAGTGGGCGCCGACATGCCCCGACTCGCCCGTGGCAGCGGCCCGGATGCCTGGGGATCAGCCCGGTTCCCATCCGCGGCAGATGGCTTCGAGGTCGGTGTTCCCGGGTTGGACGATCCCGGATCGGACGATGTCGACGCTACCGTTGGTGTCGCTATCGCTGAGCCACGCTGCACATCCTGAGCCTCCACGTACGTATTGTCGCCTACAGGTTCCGGAACTGTGCCGCGTGGTCGCGGTGGTCCTCCTGGGGAGAGGGGACACTCTGGATGGTGAACGTGGGCAGTGCTGTCACCAGCGGGATTCGAAGGCTGCGTGCGTCCGGCCGCAGCGGCGGCGCCGAGCAGTCGGGGCTCGCGGCTCTCACCGAGCTTTCCGTCGTCAACGCGGCAGGGGACGCGCTGGTGACGGTGGCGCTGGCCGGATCCCTCTTCTTCGCCGTGCCGACGGGCGAGGCCCGGTCGAAGGTCGCCATGTACCTACTGATCACCATGGTGCCGTTCACCCTGCTGGCGCCGGTGATCGGCCCGGTGCTGGACCGGTTCGCCCACGGCCGCCGCACCGCGCTGGCCGCGATCTGCCTGGCCCGCGGCATGCTTGCCTGGCAGCTCGCCGGTTCCCTCGAGCACGGGGTGGCCGTCTACCCCCTCGCGCTCGGCCTGCTCATGCTCTCCCGTGGGTTCGGGGTGGCCCGCAGCGCGGTGATCCCCCGCGTCATGCCCCCGGAGCTGACCCTCGTGAAAATCAACTCCCGGGTCTCCCTGGTGAACATCGCGGCTGGCTCGGCGGTAGCGCCGCTCGGCCTCACCATCGCCAGGATTCCCCATGTCGGTTACCCATGGGTGCTGCGGGTCTGCGCGATCGTCTACATGACCGGCGTCCTGCTGGCATTCAATCTGCCCAAACACGTCGACTCCGCCGCCGGTGAGAAACGCGCCTTTGTGCTGGGAGCAATCGTCAACCACCGGAACATGGCCGGCCGCCTGCTACGCGCCATGGGCGGCCTGCCGGTCGCGCTCCGTGCTTCTCTGGTGCTGCGCGGCCTGGTCGGATTCCTCACCTTCTATCTGGCGTTTCTGCTGCGGACGAGCGGTGGCACCAATCTCTGGCTCGGTGCGCTGGCGATCTGCGCGGGGGTGGGCAGCGGCCTGGGTGTGTTCATCGGCGGGCGCCTGGGCCGCCGACGGCCCGAGGCACTGCTGATGCTGTCGCTGCTGATGGCATCAGGTGGTTGTCTCGGCGCCGCGATCAACTACACAAGGCTCACCTCGCTGCTGGCGGCCTTGCTGGCAAGTATGGCGGGTTCGATGGGAAAGCTCGGCCTCGACGCGATCATCCAACGTGACATCGCCGAGGACACCCGCAACTCCGCGTTCGCCCGCTCGGAAACCGCGATTGCGCTCGCGTGGGTCGCCGGCGCCGCGGTCGGCCTGATCGAGATGCCGGGGACGCTCGGCTTCGCGGCAGCCTCCGCGGTGGTCCTGCTCACGATGTTCGTGGAGACCCGGGCCCTGTACCGGGCACGGGCCGCGAGCCGCGCCCGTCGGGGACGCTCGGAAAATCCGGGGTGGGCCGGGCCAGCCGCGGGCGCAACCCTCGCGGTCGGGCACCCTGCGATCATCCAGGACACCGCCGTGCTGCCAGACACCGCGGTGCTGCCAGAAGCGGCGACGCTGCCGGACACCGCGGTCCGGTCCTAGCCGGTTTCGAAAACACGCCGCGGCGGATTCGGTGATGCGCCCGAGCCCGGCCTACCGCGAGCGACCCGCGAGCGACCGCGGGACAGGCTGCCCCGGACCGCCGATGGAATGGCCCCATCGGCTGAGACCGACAACCCACTCGCCAGATCGCGATCCGAGCGGCATCCGACCCGTGCTGAACGATAACCTCCGACCGTGTCCGTATCTCGGCTACTTCCCCGCATCCGATGGCAACGCCTGATCGTGCTGCCTGTCCTCGGCGCGCTCGTCGGCGTGCTCGCTGGCTGCAACCAACCAACGCCGCTGGTGACCCTGCAGGCTGGTCGAAACTTCGTACAGGCGCACGCCGCCCAGTATGACCGCGACGGCAGGGTGATCAAGGATGCCGGCTACCAGCTCCCGGTGCTGCACGCCGCTCCCGGGGAGACGATCAACATCGACGTTCCGAAGTCGGTTGCCAGCCACGGATATTTCCTGGCGTCCAACGACGCCCGAATTTCCAACACCATAACCGATCAGCACTACCGCCTGACCGTGCCGGAAGGACAGGGCGAGGCCTCTCTGACCATCTTCCAGGCGCCAAGCGGTAGCTCCAGCCAAGCGTCCGGAAGCTGGCCGTTCCGTCTTGTTATCCACCCATAGGTTCATGATCGAAAACTTCATGGTCGAGACGCGCTCAGGACCCGTTCCCGCATCGGGGTCCGCATGAACCGAATCCTGCTGGTCACCGCGGTCAGCCCGGAGGCTGACGCGGTCTGCGCCGGAATGATGGGGATGTGGCAGCCGCGGGCCACGGTTGCCGGCGCCGCGTCGTCCCGCGGCGGCTCGGTGCCGTCATGGGACCGCCAGCTCCTGACCGCGGTACGGCTCGGCCCCTACCTGGGACGCCGCTCTGGTTCGGTGACCGTCCTGGCCGCCGGAGTGGCCGGTCCGGCCGCGGCGGCGGGTACCGCGACCGCGCTGGCGATCGCCCGTGCTTCGGGTGACCCGTTCGGCCTGGTCATCTCCCTCGGTATCGCGGGCGGTTTCGCCGACCGCGCCGATATTGGCGACCTGGTCGTCGCGGACGCGCTGGTCGCCGCGGATCTGGGTGCCGAGGCGGGCGCCGACGGCCCGCTGGACAAACCCGCATCGGAGCTGCCGCCCGCCGGATCGGCATCCAGCGCGAACAGCGGAGCCGACGGGTTCCTGAGCCTGGACCAGCTCGGCCTCGGGCCGTCCACGCTGATTCCCCGTGAGAGCGTCGTCGAGCGGCTCGTCACCCTGCTCGCGGTCACCGGACGGACAATCAGGACCGGACCCGTACTCAGCGTCTCCACGGTCACCGGGACCGAGCGGCGGGCCGCGGCGCTGGCGCTGCGGTTCGGCCCGGCCGCCGAGGCAATGGAAGGCTACGCGGTCGGTGTCGCCGCGGCGGCGTTCGACACACCTTTCGCCGAGGTCCGCGCGGTCAGCAACGCGGTCGGTTGCCGTGACCGGTCGAGTTGGGACGTGCCGGAGGCACTCGCCGGGCTCAGCGCGGTCGCCGCCAGTCTGGCCGCCGGCATCGACACGCTTGCCAGCGTCCTGCCCGCCGCTGAGGGCAGTGCCTGCGGCGCCGGGCCGGCCAAACCGGCTCCCGGGGCCGGCACACGGTGACATCGCGGTCAGCACTGCCATCGCCGTTGTCCGTGGCAATCTCGCCGTGCCCAAACGACACGTTCGCCTTCCACGCTCTGGCGCACGGGCTCGTTGCGAGCGTACCGCCGGTCACTGTGACCTTCGCGGACATCGACGTGCTGAACTCCCGCGCCGCTGCCGGCCTCGACGACCTGGTGAAGGTCTCCTACGCGGCGCTGCCCTGGCTGCTGGGCTCCTACCAGCTGCTGTCCGCGGGCAGCGCCCTGGGACGCGGATGTGGACCGCTCGTGGTCACCGCCGGCCGGGACGACCTGTCCGGCGCGCGTATCGCGATACCCGGGATGCGCACGACCGCCTATCTGTTATTCCGCCTGTGGGCAGCGGGACGTGGCGTCGGCGGCATCGACGTCCTGCCCTTCGAAAAAATCATGCCAGCGGTGCGCGACGGGCGGTACGACGCCGGCCTGGTCATTCACGAATCGCGGTTCACCTACCCGTCCTACGGGCTCACCGCTGTGGCGGACCTGGGCGACTGGTGGGAGTCCGAAACCGGCCTGCCCATCCCGCTGGGAGCCGTCCTCGGCCGGCGTGCGCTGGACGGCAGCGCGCTCTCAGCCGCGGTGCGGGCAAGCGTCGCGGCGGCTTTCACCGACCCTCGGGCATCGCGGACCTATGTGCTGAACAACGCACAGGAAATGGACACCGAGGTCGTGAACGCCCATATCGAACTGTATGTTAATAATTACACCCTGTCACTCGATGACGAAGGCTACCAGGCGATCGAGACGCTGCTGGGACGAGCGGCCACCGCCGGGCTCGTCCCGCCGATGCCAGCTCTGCCGCGCTGACCGCGGCGCCGGCCAATTCGACCGGCGCCGGACCGAAGATCCGCAACAGGCTCAAGCGCCAGGACGAGCGCTCATGCCTCCAGCTCATCGGCGACCGCATGGACGACCTTGGCCACTGTCTGGGCCGTCCGGCGATCCGGATAGCGCCCCCGGCGCAATGAGTTCTGGACCTCGTCCAACAGCTTGATCATATCCTCGACCATGCTGTGAAGCTCGTCCGGGCTGCGCCGAGCCGCATGTGCCGCGGCTTTCGCCACCGACGGCGGAGCCGCGAGTACCCGCACCGACAGCGCCTGATCGCCCTTTCGGCCCGCGGCAACGCCGAACTCAACCCTCTCACCGGGCTTGAGCTTCTCCACCCCTGGCGGTAGCGCGCCCTTATGGACGAACACATCACCGCCGTCATCACGGCTGAGAAAGCCGAAGCCCTTGTCGACGTCGAACCACTTGACTCTGCCGGTGGGCACGGGCGACCTCGTTCTGCGTGGCGAAGGGAGACTGTTCAGTCAGATGTCGAGGTCTCCAAGGCTATCCGGGGACACGGCCGTGAGCGGTCATCCGCGCCTATTCGTACCCGATCACGGCCAGCCGGCGGTCAACGACGACCCGGCCACCGGCTTCTCGTGCCGGTGTGGGCACCAGGAATCACCTGGCGATCCGTAGGCTGGCCGGTGTGGCTTACCAACAACCCCACCGGTCTGATCGGCCGACGGCGCCACGACCATCCGTGGCCGTATCGCGCACGCTCCCCGGGAACACGCGCGGACGAACGGTGGACATGCTCGTCCGGATCGGGACCAGCCTCTTCGCGGTCGGCCTCGTCGCCACCGCGATCATCATCATCCCTTTCTTCTTCGGTGTCACCGAGCGGCCCACCTGGTTGAACGTGCTGGCGGCGGGCGGACTGACGATCGGCCTCGGTGTCGCACTCGTCGCGATCGTGGCCGCCGTGCTCTCCCCCGCGCCGGCCGACGAGACAGAACCGCCCGACGAGACAGAACCGCCCGAGGAGACGGCAGCGGCCGGCCCCGCCCCAGCGGGAACTTCCTGATGTCACGGGCGGGGTAGCAGCTCATTCATCGAGCCGGACCGGAAACCGCGGGGATCGATCTCCACCCGCTCGAAACCCTCGATCACCATCAGCAGCTCCGGCCGCGCCGCCAGCGCCCGCACATGGGTGGCGTCCACCTCGACCATCGCCACCTCGCCAAGATCACGGACCCGCAGATTGCGCACGCCCAAGCCGGCGGTGTCCAGCGCCGCCCGCAACGCCGCCTCCGCCAGCTCAACGCGGGCGAGACGCCCCGGTGACACCGTGACGCCGTAGGCGATCCGGCTTGCCAGGCACGCGGCGGCCGGTTTGTCCCAGGTCGGCAGCCCCCACAACCGGGATGCCGCACGGATCTGGGCCTTGCTCAGACCGGCGTCCAGCAACGGGGTGCGTGCTCCCCGCGCGGCCGCCGCGCCGATACCCGGCCGGAACCCGGCCACCGCGTCGTCAGCATTCGTGCCGGTCACCACATACGCAAGCCCGAGGGAAGCCGCGAGTGGGCGCAACGTCTCGGTGAGCTCCGCCTTGCAGAAGTAACACCTGTCCGGACCGTTGGCCCGGTAACCGTCGCGGCCCATCTCGTTGGTGGCCGGCGTGAGATGGCGGACCCCGAGATCCGCCGCGAAATCGGCCGCCGCCCGCAGCTCCGCCCGCGGCAGGGAGGCAGAGACCGCGGTGGCGGCCGCCACGCGGTCGAGACCGAGCGCCCGAACCGCGGCTGCGAGCAGAAACGCCGAGTCCGCACCGCCGGAGAAGGCAACCAGTACGGAGCCGAGCTCAGCGAACCTCGCGGCCAGGTCATCGAGGTGGCCGGCCAGGAGACGGCCGTCCGCTGTCGACACCTCCGATGACACGGATCTCCCTGCTACGGATGCCGACACAGGTCCGAGGGTAGTGACCCACCCGCACCGGACGCATGCCCGGTCCGGGCTTCCGTGGTTGGGGCTGACGAGCGACGATAGGCTCGTGCGCCATGGCCAGGGTCGTAGTGGACGTGATGCTGAAGCCGGAGATCCTCGACCCGCAGGGGCAGGCGGTGCTCACCGCGTTGCCGCGGCTGGGTGTGACCGGCATCGTCTCGGTGCGCCAGGGCAAGCGGTTCGAACTGGAGGTGGACGGCGAGGCGGATGCCGATGCCCTCGCCCGGATCGAGCGGCTCGCCTCGTCGGTACTGGCCAACCCCGTGATCGAAGACTACGTCGTCCGGGTTGAACCTGTGCCTGCCCAGTCCCGTTAAGAGCGCCCGGCAACAGGGACGCGGCGTCACGGGGCCGGGGCACGCGCCTCGCGTCGTTGTCGTCGGTCGACACCCACAACCTCCGCCGCCTCGCGATCTACGCCCCCGGCCCCGCGCTCCTTGAACCACGCCTCTGTTGCTGTCCAGCCATCAGGGGCACAGGGTGGGCGGCAGCCTACCTATGTTCCCGTCCCGTTCTCCGAACAGATCAACGGGATGGTGACGCTCAGCTGGCGCGCTATCCGGGGGGAGCCATCGGGTCAGCCGGTGAGACGAACGCGACCCGGCGTCCACACGAGTCGCATACAGCCACTCTGGCATCGGGTTCGTCGTCCGAGGGCACAAGGTGTGCCAACGGGACGATCCCCCCGCACCACGGGCAGGTGAGCCACGGCCCGTCCGCGCCGCATCCCGACGGCTCGACATCAAGTGATTCCACGCTCATCACGGTGCCACCGCGCGCTCGGCGTCGAGGGCTCCAAAGGCCTTTCGGTGACCACAGCCGCCGATTCGCGGGACGCAGGCCCCGAGCACATGGGCACAATGCCGAAAAACCTCGGTAACAATGCCGAATCAGCTGGCCAGCAAATAAGAGCGCCCGAGGATAGGGCGTTCGGTCAGCGAGCGGCTCATCCGTG
>NZ_CAKJTM010000004.1:101486-145719 GCF_917627345.1 Protofrankia sp. CiP3
CGATAGAAAACAACCGGGCCGCTGTCTTTTGCGCCGCCAACAATCGGCCGCGGAATCAGCGGCCGGGCCCGGGAGGCATGTTGTGATCTTTGTCGCGCCAGTGAGCACACGTACCACCGGGCACCGGTGCGGAACCCGGCACGCCGAGGCTCCGGCTCACGACGGGGACAGCTGACAGGATGGGCGGATGGGCGCGGACGAGGTACCTTCAGTCACTATTGATCAGATTCCGGTCAACCTGTCACCAACCGCCGAAATCCTGCTCCTGGACGTCCGAGAGACCGCGGAGTGGGACGCCGGACATGTCTCCGGTGCGCTGCACATCCCCATGGGTGAGCTGCTCAAACGCCTCGACGAGGTGCCACGTGAACGGGATGTGGTGGTTGTCTGCCGGTCGGGGCAACGCTCGGCCGCAGTCACGGCTCACCTGCACCGAGGCGGCTGGCGGGCCCGCAACCTCAGCGGCGGGATGATCGCCTGGAATGCGGCGGGGCGCCCGATGGCAACCAACGCACCGCATCCGCCAGCGGTGATCTGACCGGTGCTACGGCTGGCCGCCGATGATGGTCGCCACGTCAGGGTCCCGCGCGGCGGGACTCAGTCCGCAGCCTTTCCGTCAAGGAGGCGGTCCTCGCTGTGGACAGGTCCACCGTATCCGCGATGCGCGGACCCGCGGCGGTGGATACCGCGCGATCAGCGCACGCGTGACGGGAGAATAGGCGTCATGAACCACGACGGTCCCGCCGTTTCGGCTACCGGCCCGCGGCCGTCCAGCGGCCGGAACCGAGATCTCCGCCGGACGCGAGAACCCCGCCCTCGCGGAGCCCCCGGCACCGCGAGGGCGCTGCTCGCGCTCTGCCTCGGACTCGTCTTCGTCGCGTCCGCCTGCGGCTCGGCCGGCGACGCCTCAGCCGCAAGCGCCGGAGCGGTCGGTGGCGCCGGCCAGGGCGGGCAGGCCGCCGCCGGAAGCGCCCTCGCGACGTTACGGTCGATGCCGGTCCACGCCGCGACGAACTCGCCGCCGTACCGGCGGGACAAGTTTGGTGATCCCTGGCAGGACGTCGACGGCAATGGTTGTGACACCCGGAACGACATCCTGCGCCGGGATCTGACGCTGGTGACCGTCAGGCAGGGGGACCCGTGTATCGTCCTGACCGGCGAACTAAAAGATCCATATACCAACCGGACCGTCCGTTTCAACAGGGCGCGGGACGCTGCGGCTGTCCAGATCGACCATGTCATCGCGTTGGCGGACTCCTGGCGCACCGGGGCCGCCTCCTGGCCATCGGACAAACTGGTCGCCTTCGCGAACGATCCGGAGAACTTGCTCGCGGTCGACGGCCCAACGAACCAGGACAAAAGCGACGACGACGCCGCCCAGTGGCTGCCGCCGAACCAGGCGTACCGGTGCCAGTATGTGGCCCGTCAGATCGGCGTGAAAGCCCGCTACGGGCTTTGGCTGGAGCCGGCCGAACGAGACGCCATGGCCAAAACGTTGGCCAAGTGCCCAGCTCAACCAGTACTCGGCGGCAACCGCAGGAATTGACCGATCATTTGACAGAAGCGGCCGCGGGCGTACCAGCGAGCGGCACACACAGACACAGCCCCACACTCGGGGTCACTCAACGGGCATATGCCGACAACAAAAAACTCAAGGAACACCACGCCAGCACATCTGAAACGAAGCTGAGAACGACCGGCAAGAAGGACGTAGATCAAGGAGCGGTGTCCAGGTGGATGGATCGCGAGGCTGCGGAGGGAGGCACGCTGATGCTGAGTGGCGACTTTCCAGATCATCGACCACGATTGATCAGGCATGCCCCAAAACCGAAGATCCAGGCATCAGGGGGCCAGGGAAGTGCCAGCGCATGGACACCACCACCGGTGAAGCCGCTCGAAGAGCGGCAAGCACCAAGAACCAGAACGTGGGCGAGGGGGGAGTTGAACCCCCACGTCCGTTAGGACACACGGACCTGAACCGTGCGCGTCTGCCATTCCGCCACTCGCCCGAGTGCGACTATCACGCTATCACGCGCTCCAGGCCGCCCGAGCCGTGGGCCGGGCGGAGATGGAAGCATACGATCTCAGGGCTGGGAGAAGGCCCAGAGGAGGGGAGGTCGGGATGGGCGTGCTACAACGCTTCGAGCGCCGCCTGGGCGGCCTCGTCGAGGGGGCGTTCGCCAAGGTCTTCAAGGGCGGCGTCGAACCGGTCGAGATCGCCAGTGCGCTGGCCCGGGAGACCGACGACCGGCGTGCGGCCAGCTCCAACCGGGTGCTCGTCCCCAACGAGTTCGCGGTCGAGCTCGCCGTCGGGGATTTCGCCCGGCTCGCTCCCTACACCCAAGCGCTCTGCGACGAGCTGGCCGAGATGGTCCGCGAACACGCAGCCGAGCAGCACTACACGTTTGTCGGTCCCGTCGGCGTACGCCTTGCCGAAGCCGATGATCTTGACGTCGGAGTGTTCCGCATCCGCAGCAGTGTCGCGGCGGCCGACCCCGGCGCCGTGACCGGTCGACGCGGGCCAGCACGCCCGCGCTCGAACGCCCCGGGAGCACCACGCCTGTTGATCTCCGTCAAGCCCGGCCCGAACGGGAGGGCAAGTGGAGACGAGCGCGAATATCCATTGGACAGCGAGACCACGGTCATCGGTCGCAGCGTAGAATGTGATATACGTCTCAACGACACAGGTGTTTCTCGCCGGCACGGCGAGGTCAGGCGGATGCAGGATGGCCAGTTCGTCTACATCGACCACGGCTCCACCAACGGCAGCATCGTCAATGGCCGAGCGGCCAGCCAGGTGCGGCTTGTCGACGGCGACCAGATCGAACTGGGCGCGACGATCCTCGCCTTCCGCCGGGAGGACCCGCGAGATGCTGGTGCGAACCGGGCCGCGCGGCGTGCTCCAGCCGGACCCGCGGGCGCGGCTGGAGCACCGGTCCCATACCCCGCCGCCACAATGCCGCCAGCCACCGCGCCAGCCGACACACGCGGCCGGCCGCCGGACCCCTACCGCGGCGCTCCCGGTGGATACCCGCCCCCACCAGCCGACCCCTATCGTGGGGGCCCATACCATGACGAGCCGAGGCGGGAAGACCCCTACCGGGGCAGCCCATACTATGACGAGCCAAGGCGGGAAGACCCCCGCCGGGGCGGTCAGTCAACCGGCTACCCACCACCGACGGATGCTTACCGGGGCGGCAGGCGGCCCGAAACCGGCCAGCCCATGGGGGGACGGCAGACTGCCCCGTATGAGGATCCGTATGGTGATCATCCTCGCTACAACGACCCTTACGCCGGGAGGGAGGGTCAGTACCGCGGTGGCGCAGACCCTCGTGACCAGCGTGCCGTCCGCATGCCCGGGCCGTCTCCGGAGCCTCAGGACGGGTATGGCCCAACCGTGGCTGGCTATGGAGCACCCGTTGATCATCGTCCGCCAAATGATCGTGGCTTTCCCTCGAGTCACGGCGACCCTCGGCGCGGCGTCCGGCCGGTTGGTCCCGACGACGGCGTCGATATGCATGAGCAGGAGACCTACCGTCCAGATCAGCCACACCCCGGCGCACGCCGGAACCCACCGGAACGTGGGCGTCCGGCCGGCGCGGCCGCGCCGCCTGAGCCCGATCGCGGCTGGTAGGCCGTTGTGAACGGCTCCGGACCGAGCAGTCTGGTGCTGCTTGTCGTTAAAATCAGTTTTCTGGCGCTACTGTGGGCATTTGTCCTGGCTGCCGTCCGCGCGGTCCGGCTGGACGTGTTCGGGCCGACAAAACGCCACCAGCAGCACATCCAGGCGGCAGCACGCCCGCCCCGCCCGGCACCGGCACCGGCACGTCAAGCCCCACCAGCACCATCGCAGAACAAGCCTCCCAGCCGACGTTCGCGAGCACCGAGCAAGCTTGTCGTTACGAAGGGTCAACTTGCAGGGACAACGCTTCCACTCGGGCCCATGCCTGTCACCATCGGACGGGCGCAGGACTCGACTCTGGTTCTGGAGGACGACTTCGCATCCGCGAGACATGCAAGACTCGTCCCCCACGACGGCCAGTGGTTCGTCGAAGATCTGGGCTCAACCAATGGCACATACCTCGACCGCACGAAGGTGACCAGTCCCATGCCGGTACCTCTCGGCGCGCCGGTCAGGATCGGGAAGACCGTCCTGGAGCTCCACCGGTGAGCCTTAGGCTTCACTACGCCGTTCGCTCGGACGTCGGCCATGTCCGAGAAGGCAACGAGGATTCCGCCTATGCGGGCGCACGCCTGGTAGCCGTCGCGGACGGCATGGGCGGGCACGCGGCCGGCGAAGTGGCCTCCTCTACCGTGATCTCCCAGCTGGCCGGGCTGGATGAGGATGCCAGCGCCGACGACATTCTGGATGCGCTGGCGGACTCGGTGGACCAGGCCAATGCCGCGCTGCGCGCGATGTCCAGCGAGGACGGATCGCTGGAGGGCATGGGTACCACGGTCACCGCGCTGCTGCTGTCAGGCAGCAGTCTCGGCGTGCTGCATGTCGGCGACTCACGCGCCTATCTGCTCCGCGATGGTGCCCTCAGCCAGGTGACCCATGACCACACGCTGGTCCAGGATCTGGTCGACCAGGGACGGATCACGGCCGAGCAGGCCGACACCCATCCACAGCGGTCCTTACTCATGCGCGCCCTCGACGGGCGCGACGTCGATCCGGATCTGTTCATCCAGAACGCGGTCATCGACGACCGCTACCTGCTCTGCACGGACGGCCTGTCCGGGGTCGTGACCGAAGTGACCATCCACGAGGCGCTACAGCTGACCAGCCCCCAGGAGGTCGTCGACCGGCTGGTCGAACTCGCGCTCAAGGGCGGTGGCCCCGACAACATCACGGTCGTTGTCGCCGACGTGGTGGAAGACAGTCACGAGGACGAGTACCGCCCGCTGATCGCCGGTGCCGCCGCGGAGAAACGGATCGTGCCGGGAGCCGCGGCGGCCCGTACCGGCCCGAACCCGCAGTTCCCCGACCAGGACTCACCGGCCGCCAAGGGAGCCCGGATCGGCCGGCACGGTACCCATCGCCGCGACCCGGAGCCGGACGACGTGCCCGATGACGTCTCAGCCCGGCGGTACGTCCCCCGGCCGCTGCTCGCTGGTCTGTGCGCCGTCGTGCTCCTCGGCGCCGCCGCGCTGGGTGCCTGGTTCTACATCCACAGGCAGTACTACGTCGGTGTGGACAACCAGCAGGTAGCAATCTTCGAAGGTGTCGATGGAAACTTCATCGGGATCTCCCTGCACACGTTCAAGGAGCCCGCACAGCCGGCCATAGCACTGACCGAGCTCAAGCCGATTGCCCGCGACACGGTGAAGCGCGGGTACCAGGTAGGCAGCCTCGGTGAGGCCCGCGACTTCATCAAGACCCTCCGGGAGCAGATGATGTCGGCCATCGCGGACCCCACCCCGAACAGCACGGCACCGGCCGTGACAGCCAGCGCGGCACCGACGCCCACCGCGGGTGCGGGCTCCACCGGGGGGGCGGAGCCCGTCGGGAGCCCCCAGACAGGCTCCGGTGGCGTTTCAGCCCAACTGCTCTGTGGCACCACGTCCTTGGCCAGCTGCGCCTCGTCGCTCGCCACACCAGGATGACGCCCGCAGGATGACAGCTCTCCCCCCGCTCCGCGGCAAAGCGGTCGACCTCACCGGAACCTTCGCACGGTACCCGGTCCCGGTCGGAGCGCAGTTGCCACCGTACCGTCGGCGGGAGCTGTGGCTGTTGCTGTTCGCGGGCCTGCTCGCGACCGCCGCGCTGGCGGCTGTGGTGCTGGCGATCGACGGGAGCCTCACCCTGTCGGTGTTCACCTACGGCCTCGGTTTCAGCGCGCTGTGGGGACTTGCCCATCTCGCGGTACGGCGGTTCGCACCGGCCGCCGACCCCATCCTGCTGCCATTGGTGGCGGCCCTCAACGGCCTCGGCCTGGTCATGATCTATCGACTGGACCTGGCCAAGGCCGCCGCCGCCGTCCGGGCGGGTAAACACGTCCCGCCTGGGACCGCCCAGCTCCAGCTGGTGTGGACGCTGCTCGCCCTCATCGTTTTCGTCCTGGTTCTGGCCATCGTCCGGGACCACCAGACGCTGTCGCGGTACGCGTACACCGCCGGCCTCGCCGGACTGGTCTTTCTGCTGCTGCCCGCCATGCCGCTGGTCGGCGCGACCATCAACGGCGCCCGGCTGTGGCTGCGGATCGGCCCGTTCACCTTCCAGCCCAGCGAAATATCGAAGATCATATTGATGATCTTCTTCGCCGGCTACCTGGTGAACAAACGCGACGTCCTCTCCGTGGTCTCCCGGTCCTTCCTCGGGATGCACTTCCCGCGCGCCCGCGATCTCGGACCGGTCCTCGTGGCATGGCTGGCGAGCCTTGGCGTCCTGGTCGTCGAGAAAGATCTCGGGTCATCCCTGCTGTTCTTCGGGATGTTCCTCGTCATCCTCTATGTCGCGACCGAGCGGGCGTCCTGGGTCGTCATCGGCCTCGCCCTGTTCATGCTCGGGGCGGTGCTGTCCTACAAGCTGTTCGGGCACGTCCAGGTCCGGGTGGACGGCTGGTTGCACGCCTTCGACGGGGACAACCCCACCAGCAAATCGTTCCAGCTGGTACAAGGCCTGTTCGGGTTCGCGGCTGGCGGGATCACCGGCACCGGGCTTGGGCAGGGCAGCCCTCAGCGGGTCCCCTTCGCCAACACCGACTTCATCGTCGCGAGCATCGGCGAGGAACTCGGCCTTGCCGGGATCATGGCGATCCTCGTCATCTACGGGCTGATCGTGACACGTGGCCTGCGAGCCGCCGTGGGCGCCCGTGACCCGTTCGGCAAGATGCTGGCGACCGGCCTGTCCGCGTCATTGGCCCTACAGGTCTTCGTGCAGGTCGGAGGCGTCATGCGGCTCATCCCGTTGACTGGTCTGACCCTGCCGTTCATCTCCTACGGAGGATCATCGATCGTTTCCAACGCCGCCATCATCGCGTTGTTGCTGCGGATCAGTGACTCCTACCGGCGCCCCGCGTCGGCCACGCCAGCCGCACCGCTGTTCGACCCGACCGCGGTGGCCGACAGCCCCACGCAGGTGGTAAAAACAACATGAACCCACCCATTCGCAAAGTCGCTATCGCGTGTCTGCTGCTGTTCAGCGCGCTGTTGATCAATGCCAACTGGCTACAGGCCAAGAACGCGGACACGCTGCGGCACAAGCCTGGCAACGCCCGCCAGATCACCGAACGGCTCGAGCGGGAGCGGGGTTCCATCGCCGTCGCGGGCGGCCAGGCAGTCGCGAGCTCGGTCCCGGTGGACGACGAGTACAAGTTCCAACGGCAGTACCCGGCCCCGACGCTCTACTCCAACATCATCGGCTACTACGGGCTGTACACCTCCGCGGGCCTGGAACGCTCCCAGAACGACTTCCTGTCCGGTGAGGACCAGCGGCTGTTCGTCTCCAAGGTCTCCGACCTGGTCACCGGCCGCGAACAGCGGGGTGGGAGCATTGTTACCACGTTGGTGCCGCAGATCCAGCAGGTGGCAACCACCGCGCTCGGCAACCGCAAGGGGGCGGTGGTGGCGCTCGACCCGAAGACCGGCGAAGTCCTTGCCATGGTGACAAACCCGACCTATGACCCGACCCCGCTGGCCAGTCACAATGAGACGACGGCCAGTAAGGCCGCTCAGGCGCTCAACACCGACCCCGACAAGCCCCTGCTCAACCGCGCGACTCAGGAGACCTACCCGCCGGGCTCGACGTTCAAGGTGATCGCCGCTGCGGCGGCGCTGGCCGCCGGCCACCACCTCGAGGAACGCATCGCGGCCCCCGACCAGCTCCAGCTGCCGCAGAGCAGAACCGTACTGCCGAACTTCGCTGGCGAACGCTGCGGTGACGGCCAGACCGACACCCTCATCCACGCCCTGACGATCTCCTGCAACACCGCGTTCGCCAAACTCGGCATCGACCTCGGCCACGACGCCCTGCGAGCGCAGGCCGAGGCCTTCGGCTTCAATTCGACCGTGCCGGACTTTCCCCTGGCACAGGTGGCGAGCGTCTATCCGACCGCATCGCTCGACGGTGCGCAGACCGCGCAGTCGGCTATCGGGCAGTTCGACGACAAGGTCACACCGCTGCAGATGGCCCAGGTGGCCGCGGCGATCGGTAACAACGGGGTCATGATGCGGCCCTACCTCGTGGCCGAACTGCTTGGCCCTGACCTGAAAGCGATCAGCCGGACCGAACCCGAGGTCTACAAACGACCGGTCAGCGCGGAGGTTGCCGCGAACCTGAACACCATGATGCAAAGTGTCGTCACCAGCGGCACCGGCACCAAGGCACAGATCCCCGGAGTCGCCGTCGCCGGCAAGACCGGCACCGCTGAGCACGGCGACAACGAGCCCCCGCACGCGTGGTTCATCGGCTTCGCCCCGGCGGTCAACCCGACCGTCGCCGTCGCGGTGATCGTCGAAAATGGTGGCGGCGAACTCAGCACCGGCGGCGCGGTGGCCGCTCCCGTGGCCCAACAGGTCATGAAAGCCGCATTGGGCATCCGCCGGTGACAGCCCCGACACCGCCGGGCTTCGGCGAACCGCGCCCCGATGCGGCGGTACCGGCCGGCCAGTCGGTGGCGGCACCGCCGGCCGCGCACCCCTTCGGCGGCTCGGCGAAGGGCACCCTCCTCGATGGCCGCTACCTGCTGGAAGGACGCATTGCCACCGGCGGTATGGGTGAGGTGTGGCGGGGCCTCGACCAGACCCTCGGCCGTCCCGTCGCCGTGAAACTGCTGCGCCCCGAGTACGCCAGCGACGAGTCGTTCCTCGTCCGTTTCCGCGGCGAGGCACGCCACGCCGCCCGGGTGTCGCACCCGGGCGTGGCTTCCGTTTACGACTACGGCGAGGTCATCGTCCAGGGTGACCATCCGACCGCGTACCTGGTGATGGAGCTGGTCGAGGGCGAACCGCTGTCCGCGCTGCTGCACCGGGAGAAACGGCTGTCCCCGGAGAAGACCCTCGATGTCCTCGGGCAGGCTGCGGACGCGCTGCAGGCGGCACACGCCCTGGGGGTGGTCCACCGTGACGTCAAACCCGGCAACCTGCTGCTGCGTACCGACGGTGCGATCAAGGTCACCGACTTCGGGATCGCCCGCGCGGTCGACGCGGCGCCGCTGACCGCGACCGGCATCATGATGGGCACCGCGTACTACGTCTCCCCAGAACAGGCGTCAGGGCGGCCGGTGACACCGGCGAGTGACGTGTACTCCCTGGGCGTGGTCGCCTACGAGTGCCTCGCGGGCCGACGTCCCTTCGACGACCGCAATCCGATTGTCGTCGTGATGGCCCACCAGCAGGACGAGCCTCCGCCGCTGCCGCCTGATGTACCCGAACCGGTCCGTGGGCTCGTTCAGGCCGCGATGGCGAAGGACCCGGCCCGCAGACCGGCGTCCGCTGGCGCGTTCGGACGCACCGCAGCCACCGTCCGCCGGAATTTGTGGAACGCCGACGCGACCCGCCGAGGCGTCGGCCCGGGGCCGGTATCCCGGTCGGGCTCGGACACCACCGCCAGGCGCCCGAGCCCGACCGGTGCCCATGGCGGATCGGACACCGCGACAAGGGCGCCCACCCGGGAGCGGCCACCGTCGTGGACCCGTCAGCCATCCTGGACCACCAGCTCCCCCGCGGAGATCCGTCCCCATTGGGACCCGCGGGCCGGCGGGGATGTGGCGTCCCCGAACAGCCAGGAGCCACACGCCTACGGCTCCGGTCACGCGCCGGGGGGCTCCGCGGCATCTCAGCGGGCTCCCGACAGCGGCGTGGGCCCCACAGGCGGGACAGCCGCCGCGCTCTGGGATGCCCAGACCCACCGTGCCTCCTCCGCCACCAGCCAGCCGGACGCCCGGCTGCCAGACATCCACGCCTGGCAGCCCTCACCGCCGAGCCGCACCGCCGGCTCGGCATTCGATGGGCGGGCAGCCAGACGGCGGGCCGGCGGTGACCGGGGCGGCTCCGCGGCTGTGGGGCGACAAAAAATGTCACTACCCGTCCTGATCCTCCTGCTGATCGTCACTGTCGTCGTCGTCGCGTTGATCACTCGGACGATCGCCGGAAGTAGCGGATCATCCACGAGCGCGCCGCCACCGACCTGGGCGGTGCACGTGCCGGGGAGCGGAGGTGGCATCGTCACCGGTGACAACGTGACCGGGAACGGCCGGATGGCGGGGGACCGGATTACCGCGGCGACCACAATCGCTGGACGTTCACGGCAGGTCCGCGGCTATCAGCCCGGAAAACGGAAGGGCGAGTACGGGTGGCAGGCGTGACTGAGGTGTTCGGGACCGAACCTCGCCTGGTGGGTCAGCGCTACGAGCTGGGTGAGATCCTCGGTTACGGTGGTATGGCCGAGGTTTACCGTGGTCGCGATGTGCGGCTCGGACGCGAGGTCGCGGTCAAGACGCTGCGCGCTGATCTCGCGCGTGATGAGACCTTCCTGGCCAGGTTCCGGCGCGAAGCGCAGTCGTCCGCGGCGCTCAACCATCCAGCCATCGTGTCCGTCTACGACACCGGCGAAGATCTGATCAACGGCATGACCATCCCGTATATCGTGATGGAGTACGTGGAGGGCCGTACCCTGCGTGACGTGCTCCAGCGCGAAGGCCGCTTCACCGAGCGCCGGGCCATGGAAATCACCTCCGACGTGTGCGCCGCGCTCGACTACAGCCACCGGATGGGGATCATCCACCGGGACATCAAGCCCGCGAACGTGATGCTCTGCCTGGACGGCTCGGTCAAGGTGATGGACTTCGGCATCGCTCGGGCGACCACCGCCACCACATCGCACATGACGCAGACCGCCGCGGTGATCGGCACCGCCCAGTACCTGTCACCGGAACAGGCGCGCGGGGTGCGGGTGGACGCCCGCAGCGACGTCTACTCGACCGGAGTGCTGCTCTACGAACTACTGACCGGGCTTCCGCCGTTCCGCGGCGACTCCCCGGTCGCTGTCGCCTATCAGCACGTACGGGAGAATCCGCAGCCACCGTCCACGCATGACCGCGACATCACGCCCGAGGCCGACGCGATCGTGTTCAAGGCGATGGAAAAGGATCCCGACCGCCGCTATGGCACGGCCGGAGAAATGCGTGACGATCTGGAACGTGCCCTTACCGGTCGGCGGATATACGCGCCACCGCTCATGGGTGACCAGCTCGCCACCCGGCTGAACCCACCCGGGCCGTCAACGGGGACACAGGTGATCTCGCGTGATCACGATGCCTACTACGGGGACGCCTACGGTGATCCCTACGGCCAGACCAGCGGCTACAACCGAGCCGGCTCCGATTACCTCGATCGGCCGGGCGACGGTGGCACCGGTCCGCTCGACGGCGGCCCGCTCGGTGCCGGGACCCCGCCGGAACCCGAGCGGCGTTCGGCAGCCTGGAAGTACATTCTGGCCGGGCTGTCGGTCGTGGTGGTGTTCGTTGTCGTCACGTTGATGGCGACCAGGTTCCTCGGGGGCGGCTCGTCCACCGGCGGCACCACAAACACCGCGAATATCCCGGCAAACATCGTCGGACAGTCCAAGACGGTGGCCACGAACAACCTCCAGAACGCCGGTTTCACCAACATCCACTCGAACACCGTCCAGAGCGACGCCCCCAAGGACCAGGTCACCGCGGTTGACCCGCCGTCAGGTACCAAAGCGGCCAAGACCGCTGTGGTCACCCTCAGCGTGTCGGCCGGAGCCGGACAGCTTGTCGTCCCGCCGGTGGTGGGTCTCACCCAGAACGATGCGATCACCCAGTTGAAGGCGGCCGGGCTCACGCCCAAGGTCGCCACGTTCACCGACGCGACCACGCAGAAGCCGGGCACCGTCCAGTCCGCCGACCCGGACGTCGGAACATCGGTGGCCGCTGGCGACACGGTCACCATCTACGTGGTCAGCCAGCAGATCACCGTCCCCGATGTGACAAACCAGCCTCTCGACGCGGCAAAGGCCACCTTGGAGGGATACGGCTTCAAGGTGAGCCAGCAGTCCACCGCGAGCAGTCAGCCGACCGGCACTGTGGTCGCCCAGACACCGAGGAACAGTTCCGTCAGCCGCGGCTCGACCGTGACGCTGTATGTGTCGCAGCAGACCGACAACACCACGATCCCAACCCAGACAACCGCCCCGACGCCGACCAAGACGGCGTCACCCTCCCCAAGCCCGACACCGTCACAATCCCCGACTGGGGCATCCCCAACAAGCTCACACACGCCACGACTCGGCAACGGATTGCTGCAGTAGCCCCGGGCCGGACGCCCAGTCAGGCAAAGGCGCTCTGTCGCAGGGTTTCGACCTCGGCCGACAGCTGGGGCGCTACCGACAGCGCTGCGTCGTCCCCACAGACCGACAGCCAGCGGGCCAGCAACAGGTGACCGCCCTGGGTCAGCACGGACTCGGGGTGGAACTGGACTCCTTCCAGCGGCAGAGACTGATGGCGCATTGCCATGACAACACCACTCTCGGTGCGCGCAGTCACCTTGATCTCGTCCGGCAGTGTCGCGGCATCCACCGCGAGCGAGTGATACCGCGTGGCGATGAACGGCGACGGCAGGTCCGCCAGCACGCCCGCGCCGGCGTGATGGACCACCGAGGTCTTTCCGTGCAGCAGCTCGGGCGCCCGACCGACCGTCGCCCCGAACGCCACCCCGAGTGCCTGATGGCCAAGGCACACCCCGAGCATGGGCACTTTGGCCACGGCGCACGCGCGCACCATCGGGACGCTCACTCCGGCCGCCTCCGGCGTGCCCGGCCCGGGTGAGAGCAGCACCCCAGCAACACCGTACGCAACAAGATCATCAACTTCGACCTCGTCGTTACGGCGAACGATGCTGCCCACGCCGAGTTGCCCCAGGTACTGCACCAGGTTGAACACGAATGAGTCGTAGTTGTCGATCACCAGGATCCGCATTGACCTCTCCTCTGCCTGGCACCGGCCGGATGCCCCAGCGGAACGCAACGGCGTCAGCCGACCTGGTGTCAGCTCGGTCGGCCTCACCTGATCTCAGCAGAACTGACATCATCTGGCCAGCCTGATGACCCGCCGTTACAAGCACAGAGTGGACACCGCCGGTTGTGCCCGGCACTAGAAAGAGCCCACGCGGGAAGCGGCCCATGCCCCGGCACAGACGGACACGAACCGGCTCGGACGCCCGCCGGATGGCGGGGGCCCGGTCAGCCCTCGGCGGCGTCCCGCTCAGAACCGCCCTGCCCCTCCCCAGCCCCGGCTTTTTCCTCATCCCGCAGCGCCCGGCGCAGGACCTTGCCGACTCCGACCTTCGGCAACGGCTTCGTCCGAAATTCGATGATTTTTGGGACTTTGTACGCGGACAGCCGCTTGGCCGCATACGCCCGCACCTCGTCGACGGTCAGGGATGCGCCAGGCCGCAGCACCAGGAAGGCCTTGACCGTCTCACCGCGGTAAGCGTCCGGGACGCCGATCACGGCGACCTCGGCGACCTCGGCGAGCCCCAACAGGACCTCCTCGATCTCAGTCGGGTAGATGTTGAAGCCACCCGCAATAATGATCTCCTTTTTCCGATCAACGATCTCGAACCAGCCGCCTGAATCCATCCGCGCGATGTCACCGGTGAGGATCCAGCCGTCCGCGGTCAGCGTGGCCTTGGTGGCCGCCGGGTTCTCCCAATAGCCGGCGAACACCTGCGGGCCCCGCACCATCAATTCACCGGACTCACCCACCGGCATCTCCTTGGTGCAGTCCTCACTGTCAACAATCTTCGCCTCGGTGGACGGGACGGGCAGGCCGATCCACCCTGGGCGGGTCGCGCCTCCCAACGGGCAGGCGTGGGTCAACGGTGCGGTCTCGGTCATGCCGTATCCCTCGACAAGCGGCATACCGGTCGCCGACTCCCAACGCTGTTGTAGATCGGCGGAAAGTTTCATCGCGCCGGACAGGCAGCCCCGGAGCGAGGTGAGGTCGGCGTTTCTCGCCCGCGGGCTGTCCAACAGCGCCTGGTAAATGGGTGGGACCCCCGGGAAAAGCGTCGGACGATGTTTGGCAATGGCGTCGAACACCATGGTCACATCAAACTTCGGCAACAGCACGACATGCGCCCCGAGCACCATTCCCTGAATCATGCACAGCGTCATCCCGTAGGCATGGAACATCGGCAGCACCGCAATGAGTACCTCGTGCCCCGGACGGGCTCCGACGATCCACGCCCGGCCCTGTTCACCGTTCACGACGAGATTACGATGGGTCAGCATCGCGCCTTTGGCCGTACCGGTCGTTCCAGTGGTGTACAGCAGGACGGCGACATCGGACGCCGCAGCCTGGACCGATGTGCTCACCGGCGTGGCCCGGCCGGTCCTCAGCACGTCGAGGAAGGCGTGCGCCCGGGCATCCGTGGGCAGCTCCGTCACAACTTCGGCGCGTTTCCTGCGCGCCTTGGCGATCGGCAACCGGAGCAACAGCTGGTCCTTTTTGGGCAGAAAATCCGGAATCGAGGTGGCAATGACCTCCCGAACTTTCGTCCGGCCGGATCGGCGAGCCGCCGCCACCGCCGGGTAAGTACGGTCGAGACAGATCACGTACTCCGCTCCGCAGTCGGCGAGCTGATGGGTCAGCTCGGTCTCGGTGTAGAGGGGATTCGCCTCGGCCACAATCGCGCCGAGCCGCAGCACCGCCTGAAAAGCGATCACATGTTGTGGGCAGTTCGGCAGGATCAACGCGACGCGATCGCCGGCCCGGACGCCCAGCTTCGCAAGACCCTCAGCAAATGCGCCGACCTGCTGGGAGAGCGCGCCATAGGTCAGCGTGGTACCAAAGAAAGAAATCGCTGGACTTTTCGGAAATCTGGCCACAATATTCTCGAACAACTGGCTCAGCGTGATATCAGGGATCTCAACGTCCGTGGGGACACCATCGACGTAGGATGATTGCCACGGCTTGTCAGCATAGGTAGTGGCTTTGGTCACAACACTCTCCCGCTCGGTCGTCGATCCACCTGGCATCGCGGGTACGCTCCTAGGCTCCCCAGGGCCTCCCAGTACACGAAAAAATCATCATCGCGTACTCTCCGGCCACTCGTCAGTTTGCGGTTGGGCATCATTCTGGCAAGAAAACGAACAAGAAACATCCTAGGCGGGCCGGTATAATGCGCCGACCACACGGGCGGGACCCTGGGCACTCCTCGCTATGGGAGCTACGGAGCCGCGCGCCGCAACCGCAACCAACCGGGCCGAACCAAGCCGCCAGCCCCGGCAGATCTGGGCGGACAGGTTCGGAATGGCACGTTCGGCGGGGCCTGGCGACGGGCCTGTCTACCCTGTGGGACAGCTGGTCCGCGGTATCCCCGGCCAATGCCCGCGGCGGGGGGATGGCGGCCAGCCCACGAAGCTCGTCACGGTCCTCAAGGAGCCCCGAAGTGCCCGTTTCCCGACGTCGCAAGAAGAAGTCGACTACCTCGCCGCCCCAGGCCCCCCAGGTCCGCAAGCGCAAGCCGCCGTCTCCGCCGTGGGTAGGCGCAACGATCATAGCACTCTTTGCAATCGGGATCATCTGGCTACTGATTTACTACTTTTCCAACGGTGGCGTCCCGGGAATGGACAGCCTGGGCGCCTGGAACATCCTGATTGGGTTCGGTTTTGTCGTAATTGGCCTTGGCGTGGCGACGCAGTGGAGGTAATGCGCACCGGTAGTTCTTCCGGAGAGTTCCACGGCTGTCATTCGTCCCCAACGGTTGTCCACAATGTGGATATCCCATGGCGGGAACCCGCTCCCCGCGCGGGCACCCCTCAATTATCACGGTGGGTATCCGAAGGGCAACCGTGAAGAGTACGCGACGCATGACGACCGCTCGACCGCCGACTAG
Source organism: Protofrankia sp. CiP3 (assembly GCF_917627345.1). Taxonomy (NCBI): domain Bacteria; kingdom Bacillati; phylum Actinomycetota; class Actinomycetes; order Frankiales; family Frankiaceae; genus Protofrankia; species Protofrankia sp. CiP3. Next base: position 117,351 of record NZ_CAKJTM010000004.1, read on the forward strand.
ATGATTATTTTCATGTGGCCGCCGGGCAACGGAACCGTGCTCACGCCGAGCAGGCCGAACGGGATCCTGCGCCCGGCCCGGACGGACGGTGAGCGCGATGTACTGTGCTGGGTGACATGCGTGACGACGAATTCGGTGCCCACGGAGTCGACGCCAGGGCCGCCGGCTCACGCGCCTGGTCGCCGTCGTGGCGGCGGGTGATCCTCTATGCGGCGGCCGGGATGATCGTGCTCGCGATCGCGGCCACCGGCTCACTCGCCTCCCGGTTGAGTTCACTGGACAACCCAGGCCGTCTCCTGATCGGGCTCAGCGGTGCCGGCCTGCTCGCGCTCGCTGTGCGGGACGCCGTCGCCCGGCCCGCGCTGCGGGTGGACGACGGCGGCATCGACCTGGTGGACGGGATCCACCGGCGGCGGCTGCCCTGGGCCGCTGTGCTGCGGGTACAGGCCAGCACCCTGACGCACAACCGTCGTGGCGTGCACATCCACGTTCTCATCGTCGAGACAATCGATGGCCCCGTGCTGCTCAGCCGTCGCCAGCTCGGCGCCGCACCCGAGCGGATCGCCGCGGTGGTGGAGGAGATCCGTCGCCGCCACGGCTGACATCCGCGACCGGGGTGGCACAACGCCGCCGGCCAGCCATCACGTGCTCAGGACCGCGGCTGCCAGCAACACGGCGAGAATGCCGCCCACGGCGACCGCCTGCAACCAGGTCCGGCGTGGCGGCACGTAGGCATACACCACGCCGACAGACAGGCCAGTCACGAGACCGCCGATATGACCCCATTTGTCGATCCCGCTGATGGTGAAACTGATGATCATATTGATGCCAACGACAACGAGGATCGCCGACGTATCCGCCCGCAGCCGTCTGGCGATCACGTAGTACGCCGCGAAGAACCCGAACACCGCGGTGGATGCGCCGACCGAGAAGGTGTTCCAGCCGTTGACCAAATAACTGAGCGTGTTCCCGCCGACGGCACACACCACGAACAGCGCAAGGTAGCGCACCCGGCCGAGAATCTGCTCCAGCTGGTATCCGAGCAGGTAGAGCGCATACATATTGAGCAGGATGTGCAAGATACCCGCATGCAGAAACGCCGCGGTCAGCAACCGGTAGTATTCACCATGGATCGCTATTGCCAGACCACTGAGCTCGAAGTCTCGGGTGAAGGCGTTGTCGGTACCGCCGCCGAGTCCCGGCAGCCCCTGTAGGATGTACGCGATCACGCACATCCCGATGAGCATCTGGGTGACCAGCCCGGGACGTCCCACCAGCTGCCCACCGAGCTGGCTGCCCGGCCGCCGGGAGAAGCCGCCGGAACGGCGGTCCTGCCTGCCGGCTTCGTCCGGGCAGTGGAACCCGACGGCCGCGGGACGCATGCAGTCCGGGCAGATCGGGCGGTCGCACCGCTGGCAGGACACATAGGTTTCGCGCTCTGGATGCCGATAGCAGCGCGGGACGAGCGCGGGTCCGCTCCCGCCTGCCGGCGGACCGCCCGCGGGCTGGGCGGGCGGCGTCCAGCCGTCAGGCGGAGCTGGCGGCCCGACCACGGGACGCCAGCCATCGGGTCCCGATGATTGTTGTCCAGCTGGCTGGCCGGGACCGACAGCTCCGCCGTCCGAAGCTGCGGCAGCACCGGCCGGCTCCGACCAAGGTGATTTCATCATGTCGGCCCCGACCTAAGCCCGAGCCGCCCTAGACCGTACGGCGTTCGATGACGACCTGCTGCACCACCACATCGGTGGTGGGACGGTCCTGGGCACCCGTCGGCGCTTTGCTGATCGCGTCCACGATCTCGGTGCCGCGCGTGACCTCACCGAAAATCGTGTGCTTGCGGTCCAACCAGGTCGTCGCCGCCACGGTGATGAAAAACTGGGAACCGTTGGTGCCCGGACCCGAGTTCGCCATCGCGAGCAGGTACGGCCGAGAGAAGCGCAGCTCCGGGTGGAACTCGTCGGCAAACTTGTAACCCGGGCCGCCACGGCCGCTGCCCAACGGGTCACCGCCCTGGATCATGAAATCCGGGATCACCCGATGAAAAATCGTCCCGTCGTACAAGGGAGTCGTTCGCTTCTCGCCCGTCCGCGGGTCGGTCCACTCCCGCGTGCCGGTGGCGAGACCGACGAAATTCGCGACCGTCTTCGGCGCCTGGTTTTCGAACAGCAGAATCTCAACGTCACCCTGAGTCGTCCTCAGTGTGGCGTACAGCTCCTCAGCCATGAGTCTTCTCTTCCGTCGTGTCGGTGGTGGCTGATCGCCGGTAGCGGCGGGTATCGCGTCGCGGGTCCAACGACCGCCGTGTCCTTGATGCTCCGCCGATCGTATGCGTCGGAGCACGGGCCAACACGGCGCGATGGCGGCTCCATCCGAACAGCGAGGCCGACATGAGGGCGACATGAGGACAACATGCGGCCGGCATGATGGCGACACGACGCCGGCAGCCGGCCGCCCCACGCTGCACCAGGCGATTCCCGTGCCGTCGAGGCCACTTCCGATCGCGGCCGAGCAGACCCGGTCGCCGGCCCGGCCACGGCGGCCGGTAGCGGAGGCTCAACGCTGCGTGCGACCGCACCAGCAGCGGACTCAGTGTCAATCCCGACGACGTTCAGGACCCTTTGCAAGGCCGATAGTGTAGGCAGCTGGCGCATGTTCAGGCACAACCGGATACAGCGGACTAATTGGTGCAATTCGCTTATAACGTGATCCGGCTGGTGGACGCTGGTCGGGCTCACCCTTGTTCGGCCACAGTGAGATCGCTCGTTCGGCCAACGCCGTGATCGTCAGCGACGGGTTGACGCCGAGATTAGCCGCGACCGCCGCACCGTCGACCACATGCAGGCCGTCATATCCGAAGATCCGGTGGTAGGGGTCGATGACCCCATTGGCCGGGGAGTCCCCGATCGGGGCACCACCGAGGATGTGCGCCGTCATAGGAATATCAAGAACCTCCGGGAGCGTGCCACCCGGAAAGCCATCGACATGCTTGGCGATTCGCCGAGTCGCGTCATTGCCAGCCGGAATCCAGGTTGGATTCGGCTGACCGTGGCCCCGCGTGCTGGTGAGCCTGTAACGACCGAGCAGGCCCCGCCGCCGGACGAGGGTGAGCGAATTATCCCGCGACTGCATGACCAGCGAAATCATGGTGCGTTCCGACCATCGCCACGGCAGCGGTGAGAACAGCAGCGGCAACGGATGCCGCAGCGCTGCGCCCACAAACACCAGCCAGCGGGGCAAACGATGATCACCATCAGTCATGAGCGTGGCCAACAGCGCCATGGCGTTACTACCCCGACCATAACGGACGGGTTCGATATGGGTGTCCGCCGCCGGATAAAAGGACGACGTAATCGCCACCCCGCGAGCGAGCCGCCGGTCCGGTCGGAATCTGGTGGTGCCGATAATGGACTCCGAATTCGTGCGGGTCAGCTCGCCGACCCGGGACGACAGCGCCGGTAGCACGCCGGTATCCCGCATGGCTAGCAGGAGGCGCACGGTACCGAGCACCCCACCCGCGAATACGACCTGGTCCGCATGCCACCTCCGCTGTCCTCCGCCGACCCAGGAACCGGTGCGGACCGTACTGACTTCATAACCTCCGGTCGCCAGCGGACGAACCGCCTCAGCCTGGGTGTCGGGAAAAACTCGGACACCCAGTTTCTCAGCCAGGTAAAGATAGTTGTAGTCGAGGGTGTTCTTCGCGTTCCAACGACAACCGGTCATGCATTCACCGCATTCACGGCAGCCGGTACGGGTCGGCCCGACACCTCCGAAATAGGGGTCCGCGACCTCGACACCGGGCTCCTTGTTACCGGACCGGCCGAAAAAAACACCCACGTCGGCCAAGCGGAATGTATCGCCGGCACCCATTTCCTCGGCGACCGCCCGGTACACCTCGTCAGTATAGGTGGTCGTCGGGTTGGGTACCATCCCAAGCATCCGCTCAGCCTGGTCGTAGTAGGGCGCAAGCTCCTGTCGCCAATCGGTGATATGACTCCACTGACGATTGGCGTAGAAAGCGTCCAGCGGACGGTAGAGTGTGTTCGCGTAAACAACCGAACCACCACCGACAGCCGCCCCGGAAAGAACGAGGAGACGGCCTATCATATTAATTTTCTGAAATCCGTGGCAACCAAGTCGAGGCGCCCACAAATAACGACTAATTCTCCAGTTCGTTCGAGGGAGAGCAGCCGGGGGGAATCGCCGGCCAGCCTCCAGGACAACGACACGGTAGCCTTTTTCCGCAAGCCGGAGAGCGGTAACGCTTCCGCCGAAGCCAGAGCCGATCACAATCACGTCGGCGGCCAGCTCCGCACTCTCGTCACGTGCGGAGGTACTCGGCCAGGGTCGCTGGGTCATCCTTGCCTCCGGCATGCCACTTCCCGTCTCCCGCAAACCGCCCCGTCCGGTGCGCTATCCGGGCCGACGACAACACCGCAGGACGCTTTCTGGGCATCGATCCGCACGATCGAACATCCATCAAACACGTACTTAGGCCGCGCCGCTGGCTCGCTCGGGGCGCATACGAGCCTGTGCGCTCCCGGCGGCAGCCGCCTGCTCAATCGCGGCAAGCCCTGGCACGACCACAGCCTCCTGTCCCGTGGCGGCAGGGGCCGGAGCCCGCTGTGTGGTGGCGGCCGGAGCCGCCACCCACGAACGGCATGATCTGCACAGGCATTCCGAGGATGACGCAGGCAAATGATCAAGGCGACGAAGCAAATGATCTACGGGGGCGTCAACCCGGCCAGCTCCGAGACTTGGTCCGATGGTGTCCACCAGATGCATGGCCAGTTCCGCCGCGCTCCACGAACCGACAGTGAGAATTCGGGCCAGCCGGTCACTGGCGGCGATGAGGGTTTCAGGATCGCGTCGTATCGCACGGGCCAGAGTTGCGACGACCTGTTTGGCGACGTCGGCAGCAAGATCCTTCGGCGTCACCGGCAGCGCCCGCTCGGGTCCGGTGACAGCGGGCGTGACAGCGGGCGTGACAGCGGGCGTGACAGCGGTGATCGGCGGCGCAAGCGGAGCGGGGGGCGCGGCGATAGAAGACTCTGCCGGCTCTCGCGTCGGTAGCAGGCCGGCTGCCACCGCCGAGGGGTTTCCGATCACTGTCAGGGCCCTGGCCATAGCCATACCGGTGACGCGGGCCCGGCGCCGGGCCGCGGCGCTCGGCCTGTCCGAGGAAGTCTGTGTGCCGCCCTGCCGCCGCAGCGGCCCAGTGCCGGTGGGTACGCCGCCAGCTATCGGGGCGGGGGTCCGCGATGCCGATCCGCCGACCAGGGCGGTTGGCTTGGTAGCTGGCTTGGCGGTTGATGCCCGCAGCGCAGGGGCCGGCTCCACGGACGCGGTCGCCCGGACCGAGTCGGACATGCTCAACGCAAAACTCGCGGGGCGGCGAACAGCCGGCCGGACCAGACCGATCAGCCAGCCGAGGCTACGCAACAGCCGGATCTGGCGTTGCACGTGGGTGCGGCTGTAACCGGTTTCAGTGGCCAGTGTCACAAGCCCGGGAGAACAGACCGCGGCGGGTCCGGGCAACGCCGGATTGGCCAGCTCGCAGCTCGGCACATCCACCGCGTGGCTGGCAAGAGCCAGTGCGACGAGCTTCGCGGCACGTGGGAGACACGAGCGCAGCACCGCACGCTGCCAGGCGGTCCGATCCGCCACTGGCGTCCCGGAGTCGGATATGGGCAGGAGTACCAGCGCGCCGGGAATCGCCAGCTGTGTCCCAGCGTGAGCGTTGGTGAGCAACGCCTGCTGGATGTCGTCGACCACATTCCTCCTTCCACAGTGGTGGTGCACGCGCCGCAGGGTAATGCACGCGGCGGGACCCGCGAGGCACCTGCCGGTGGCACCGAATTCCTTACCAGGAGCGTTCGTTGGCACGGTAAGAGGCTTCTCTGAGGACGTCGCCCAACCGCGTCCCAGCACGGTACCCCCTGGACACAGGGGACCATGCGCCCCTCAACCGCCATTGACACACGAAGACAACATGACTTCATGATGTCGTTGTGCCACCATTGGGTAATTGATCGTGTGTTGTAAGTAAAAATCACTGCCGCGGGCAACTGGCGGGAACAGCCGTCCCGGGCCTCCAGCGGAGAGCCAGCGGGACTCCCATAAGACGCCTGAACAGCGCGAGAAGACGTGCGAGCACCGTCTGGATCGCAGCGAACGACCGGCCGACGCGTCCACGCGGCCCAGCGGCAGCGGCAGAATCGGCCAAGGAACGGGCAGCGGCCAGAGTCCACCACCCGACACCCTGACGAGCCCACTGCGGACCCACATAGCTGCCGGCCCGTACACGGAACCGCCAACGACGCCGACCGCATCACATACTCACAAATAATTATGATTAATCAATGAAACGTTACGTGACGAAACACGAAATACATCACATCGATCATCCCTTACAGCCGACGCCCGACACCAGAGCGCGCCCCAGCCCCGCGACGCCGTGTCCCTATTGCCGGTCGCTCTTATTGTCAGGCGCTCTTGAACCGTTCCAGGCTCAGCTGCCCATCACGAGCAAGAGTCCGACGTTCAAGATCAAGAAGGTGCCGCTTGCGGCCGATCCCACCCGAGTAACCGGTCAGCGCTCCGCTGGAACCGATCACCCGATGGCAGGGAATGACGATGGGAAGCGGATTACGGCTGTTGGCGAGCCCGACCGCACGGAAGGCCGACGGCCGGCCGACAGCCGCGGCAATCTCGGCGTAGCTACGGGTTGCGCCATAAGGGATAGCCGCCACGGCTTCCCACACCGCCTGCTGGAACGGTGTGCCGACCGGACGCAACGGCACGTTGAAGGCGGTCCGATCACCCATGAAGTAGGCTTCGAGCTGCTCAATCGCGTCACGGAACGCAACTGGATCGGACTCAAGACCGTCCAGCCAGGGCGCGGCGGCATCCGGCTCGTTCATATGGATGGCACACAGCGCGACGCCATCACCGACAAGCAGCAACGGACCCAGCGGAGAAGTCATCTTGGCCTGTCGAGTGACGCTGTCCACGCGAGCTGACACTACCTTTCAAATACTACACAGAGAAACGATTCTGTCACAACACAGCATGAATAATCAGGCTGTGGGCCGAACAAGCTTGATCGTGTTCAGTCTGAAGGCAGCCACCTGATCACAATCACGAGTGGCGTATCAACGCCTTCCGCACAGGTAGTCATCAGCAAGATCACACGAGGCCACGGCGTACTCCTTCACGCTGTCAACCGCCTCAGCCTCCGGATGCGAGCCCAGCCAGGCCAGCAACAACAGCCGGCGCAGCAGGATGAAGGTCGCCACCATCGCCTCCTCCTCAGCCGACACCGACCGGTGTCGCCGGTAGGCGGTAAGCCACGCGTCCACCAGGTCACTAACCTCTGGCAGGTGTTCGATAAACGATAATGATGCAGCAAGATCATAAAGGTACCAGGTGAACCCGCAGTCGTCGAAATCGATAACTGTGAGCTCGTCCAGTCGTTCGTTGACCAGTAGATTCGCCAGCCTCATGTCAGCATGGACAAGCCCGAACCGATCAGCACCGCGGCCGAACCGGTCGATCCGACGGCGGATCTCGACAGCGGCCCGGGTCAGGAGCGCGACACAAGCCGGGTCAGCATCGGGCACGCTGCGCCGCCCGGTTCCATGCGGCTCGGTCCCGACAGCCGCACGCATACCGTCACGCCAGCTGCCCCACCGGCCGCCCGCCCCCAGCGTCGTTCGCCATGTCCACTCAAAACGGGTGAAGCCGCTTGGACGCCGCCACACCCGGGCATGTCGGTGGAGGAGTGCCGCGACCTCACCGAGTTCGGCAAACCTACGTATGAGGCCCACGGTGTCAGACTGCTTCGGCGAAGATCCTTCCACCCAGTCGAACAACACCGCGTAGCGCGGCTTCGCGCAGACAGCCGCAGCGGCCGGGCCAGGAGCGATCATGGCAACCAGATCACCACGACGAGTCGGCACGACTGACGGCGTGCGCACCACGCCATCATGCCGTAACGCCTGCGTCCAGAGCAGTTCGGAGTTGATCTCTTCAAAGTGAAGATATCCGGGACGATGCAGCCGCAGTGCCCAGCGACGGCCCGTTGAATGATCATCAATCTGGTAAGTGACGTTCTCCGAAACGCACAGGAAGCTCATGGTGGGCGAAAAACCACAATCATAATTGGCAAGAACGCCCTGGATCATTACATCCGCCTGACTTTGGTCAAACAGCACGAAATTTATCATAATCGCACCAGGCAATGCCCTGGGTAACAGGCCATGCGGCATGGCAAAAACGATCAATATGAGAACACGCGGAGGACCATACCCAGGCACCCGCTCAGGACGGCCCGTCTCGTGACGTCCAACGCGGCTGAACGGACAGCCGACCGGCCGCTGCTCCGGAACCTTCCGGACAGCAGGTAGCCAGTCTCCACGCGCTACTCACGCTCAGCGGCACCTCCCCCAGACCTCCGCCTTGCCCGGAGCGCCACCCTCCTCAGCTCATCGTGGGCACGGACCGCGCCGCCACGAGGCAGCTTCTTTTTGATCACTATGACCGTTTGAGCACAAACATCACGGAGACTCCCAGCCATCGTGGCCAGGAGCGCGCGCCCCGCGCCCAGCGAGATCGGAAGGAATGTCCGGCCTTCACGTAGAGACCGCCGGGCAGCCCGGACCGCTCGGGCGGCTCCGGCCGTCACAGCCAGCCCTACCGGAGCCGGGACACAGTCGGCCAAGGCAAACAGCACATCCCACAGGGAGGCTCGACCGCCGGCGTATTGGACGAGGGTGTCAGCGAGAACCACGAGCGCCGCGGCGAAGACAGCCCACGCCACGGGACCACCAACGACCAGTACCACGACGCCCAGGACGGCTACGGCGACTTTCGCGGCCTGAACGGCAGCATGCCAGAAGCGGCCGGCGTGTTCCAGCAGGCCTCCCCAGGAGCGCCAAGCCTTGTTTTTCAGGCCTGCTCGAGACGCGCTCCGGATCGAGCGCACGCAGGTTGCCGCCGCCTCCGCACGCATCTGGCTGGCGGTAAGAGCGAGCCGACGAGCCGCATCCAAATCGTCCTGAGCGGCATCAACGGTGCTTCTCGCCCGTTCCAGGCTGGCCCGCACGACGTCGTGGTCACGAATCGCCTGTGCCACCCGCGCCGGATCGGGCGGGGGAACCTCGACCGGGTGACGAGACGCCGGGATCAACTCCGAAAGAGCCGCCTCAGCGGTGATGAAGGCGATTCGCGCCGGGCCAACCAGAGCCTGGGCACGATCCCGGCGGGCGCGGGCGTCTCGGCCTCGGGCAAGCGCGCTGTCGGCTCGGGCCTGCGCGGCGTCCAGGTCCGGAGCGTAGGCACCCAGCGCGTCCCCGGCCATCCGATAGGAGTTCGCGAGCTTCCGTAACTGCCCTGGGAGCTCGTCTGACTCGTCGCGGAATGCCGCACCCGACCGTCCCTGCCACGATGTCGCAACATAATTGGCTGCTACCGCCGCCAGCTGCCCGTTGGCATGTTCCACGTCAGCGGCGAATTCCTGGAACCTCCGCGCCAGTTCCCGCAGCGAGAACGGATCTCCCGGCGTGGGATCGCCATACAGATCGAGGACATCCCAGTCCGTGGGACGGGTCATCGAACACACTCATGACGACAGTACGTACGCATTTTCGCTCCGGGCCGGGTCAGGGGTCTGGCCAGCCGAAAACAGCGCGACTACAGCTCCCTCCGCACTGCCGGAAGCCGAAGAGGCACCGGGCCGGATGGCCGATATGGACACATAAAAGATAACCCGGATACCCCGGCCGCACGCATGCCTCTCGCACCTTCAGTCGAGGAAAATATCAGGAGTCCCCGCTGAATGGTCGCGGTGCGGGACCGCGACGAGCGGAAATGCCGGTCGCTCCAAAGTTTTCCCGCCAGTCATGATCATGTCTTCCACGGGGCGGCGTCGTCTACGCCATCACGACGGCGCGGGCGGGGATGCCAGCCCGCATCGCGCTGACCGCCTTCATCTGCTGGCGGTCCTGGCCACAACGCCCTTGTGGCCAGCCGATACCTTGCGGCCAGCCGACCATGGCAGTACTCGTCGATCTGGAGCAAGCGGGCCGGACCGGTCAGCGGAGGATACCAGTATGACCGAGAGAGTAACGGCCAGGCTGGGGCCATACGCAGGCGCCGTGCGGACCCGGACCGACTTTGATGCGCGCGAGCAGGTTGCCGTCCTTTGTCGAGATCGCGTAGACCTCGCTGTTGTAACGGCCCGTCAGCCACAGGACCGACCCATCGGCTGACACCCCGCCCATATCCGGGCTGCCCCCACCGGGGATCGACCACTTGGTCCGGACCTGGCGAGTCCCGAAATCAACGACGGAGACAGAGCCCTCACCACGGTTCGACACGTACATCGTGGTTGCGTCGCGACTCGGATAGAGGCCGTGCGCGCCCGCGCCGGTCGACAAAAACCCGATCTTCGTAAAACGAATCGGGTCAACAAGGTAGAGGCCGCTGGCCATCATATCCGCCACATAGAGCACCTCACCACGCGGGTCGATCTTAATGTCCTGCGGCATGCCCCCGACGGTCAGGTACCCGACAACGGCCGGTGCGCGAAGGTCCACCTTGACCAGCTTGCCGGAGAACTCGCAGGTGGCAACAAGAAACGAAGCGTCAGCGGCAAAGTCGATATGGTCGACGCCTGGGCAGTCGACCCTGAGTTGCGTGCGCAACTGCCAGGTATGCGGATCGTAGAAGTCCAGTCGCTGCAACGCCTCGGCGACGACGACCGCGTACTTCCCGTCCGGGGTGAAGTACATGTTGTAGGGGTCGTCAACACGGATGTTCGGTCCTTTGATCTTCCCAGTGGTCGGGTCGATCGGGGTCAAGCTGTTGCCGTCGTTGTTGGTGACGTACAGCGTTGACAGATCCCACGACGGGACGACGTGCTGGGGCCGGGCGCCGGTCACATAGTGGTCGATCACCTTGAACGTCGCCGGATCGATCACGTCAACGGTATTGCTGTCGCTGTTCGGAACGTAAACGAGCGGCCTGGCGTCACGGACGGCCGGGCTGAACTGGTTCATCCCGTCGAACGCGTAGACATTCGGCGGCGCTGGTTGCGGGGCTTCCGGCGGCGGAGACACCGCGGAGGTGGAAGTCACCCGGACATCCCGCGCCGGTGAACTCGGCTGAACAGATGACGGTTTCGCCGACCCAGCGCTTCCGCCGCAGGCCGCCAGCAGAGGAGCACACATGGCGGCAAGCAGCACAAGGCGCGACACCCGCCGTGATCGATCACCGCGAAATATATACACAGATCCGCTCCGAGTCCCCAGCAAGCAACAATGACATCGAAGGGTAACAGTAAACACACCCCTTGAATGTGGGCGGTGGCGGCGAGGTGAGACGAGACTTTTTGATCATGAGTATCCCCGTTCGCATCATGATCAAAACATTTTGTAACCAGATCAGCACACCCGCGAGCAACCACGGCAATCCCAACTGGCCATCTGGCAGGCAAGGCCTTCATCAACACGCCAGCGCAAGAATTGTCTCTCTCATGTGCATATGGATGCGGTCCCGGCAGACTGGTCCGGCAAGATCCGTTCTGTGACAACCACCGTGCTCCCGGACCGTGAGTTCGCCGCCCTGTTCCCGCACCGGTACGCCGTCGTGGACGTCGAGACCTCGGGTCTGTCACCGCGAGTAGACCGCGTCCTGTCGGTCGCCGTCGTCCATGTTGCCGCGGACGGCACGGTCGAGCGCAGCTGGTCGACCTTGCTCGATCCGGGTTGTGACCCTGGGCCGGTCCACATTCACGGCCTCACCCGTGAACGACTCGCGGGCAGCCCGACGTTCGGCCAGATCGTCGATTCACTGACGTCCCTGCTTGCCGGCCGGGTGTTCGTCGCCCACAACGCGGTGTTCGACTGGCAAATGATCGCAGCCGAGGCTGGCCGGGCCGACCTACGGCTTCCGGTCGATCGACGGCTGTGTACGCGGATCCTCGCACGCCAACTCGGCCTCCAACTGCCCAATCTGAAGCTGGCGACCCTCGCGGCACACTGGGGAATACCCCAACGACGGGCGCACGAGGCCGGCGAGGACGCCGCCGTCCTCGCCGCTCTGCTGCCCAAGCTCCTACGCCTCGCCGCCAGCCAGGCCATAGACCTGCCGCTGGTGACCTGCAACGGCTGACCCGGGAATACAAACCACGCGATCGGCCGTCTCCTGCCCCCTGTCGCCGGGACTCCGCCGGATGCCAGAAGGAAAGTCAGCTCGGACGCTATCCCGACGCCGACCGCTGATCGGTCAGTCCAGGAGGGTCATGATCCCGCTAATGAGAACGTAGCCACCGCCAGCGGCGGCGAGCAGGATGAGAAGATCCTGTCCGTGCCGGTGCATCCATCCGTTGTAAGCGGCGAGGATCGCGCCTGTCCGCCCCGGAGCGACAATGCGCAAAATGATCGGAAGCTCCACCATCTGGAGCACGAAAACGGCACACAGCAACAGCAGCAGTGCGGTTTCGGTGTCGCTGCTGTGGGAATCCGCAAGGTCTTTGATCGCGCTGATGTAGAGCAGCGACGGCAGATACGTGACCACCCCCAGCAGGTAAACGCGACCGAGTCCAGGGTGCCGTCCAGGCGCGCCGTTCACTCCCGTGTCCTTGCCGGGTTCACCCGGTTCGTTCTGTGTATCCGGCCTGTCGGCATCCCTGCTGGCATCCCTGCCGGCACGCTTTCGCCGCCGGGTGAGGCGAACCGCTACGAACAGCAGCGCAACCCCGAGGAAAACCTGGATTCCACCGCCCGGCGCGGGATGCTGCCGTTCGGTCAGGCCCGAGCCGCGCAAGGCCAACAAAATTGCTACCCCCGCGACAAAGGTGACCGTCGCGGTGCCCGCCAGATAGGCGTACGCATGCCGCATCGAGGCGGGCTCTCCAAGGTAACGCAATACAATGGCCAGGCCCAGCGGATAAATGCCGGCGGCAAGCGCAAGGGGCAACGCGCTAGTCACCGCGCCGCCCCTTCACGGACCTGCCCCCACCAGAGCCACCGACGCCGTGTGATCCCCCAGCCGTCCCATGGTCACCTTCTTCGTTCCCGCTGCCGCCACAATATGCTCCCGCGCCTCGCCCCGCTCCACCCGAACTGGGTGAGCAGCACGGATGGGTGAGTCACTCATACGCTTCGTGAACGGACCGGCAACCTGGGTACACCGCTGGGGATACCGCTGCATCCACCGAAAACCGGTGGGTCCGGCACCCGCGGGAGCACAGGGAGAAAAATGGACTATCCGCTGATTGCCGATCACGGCTTGATCGGCGACCTACACACAGCCGCACTGGTTACGAAAGATGGCGAGATCGACTGGTTCTGCGCGCCACGGTTCGATTCACCGAGCATTTTCGCGGCGCTGCTCGACCGTGCGAAAGGAGGACATTTTCGCATTGCTCCAGCCGAACCAGGATACGTATCCAAACAGCTCTACTTTCCCGACAGCGCGATACTCATCACCCGTTTCATGACCGATGCTGGTGTGGGTGAAGTCGTTGACTTCATGCCGGTTGTGGACACGAAGCGCGCCACCGACAACCATCGGCTGGTCCGGCTGGTCCGGGTGGTACGCGGTGAGATGCGCTTCGCGTTCGACTGTATGCCGCGGTTCGACTACGGCCGCGCCACCCACACCCTGGATGTGACTGGCGCGGGAGCGGTCTTCCGGGCGAACGGTATACAGCTCACGATGCATCCAGCCCGAACGATCGGCTGGGCCTCGGCCGACCGCATCCGGAATCCGCGGGGTGACGGTATTCGAGGATCGGCGAACCTGCATGCGGGCGAGGTCGGCGCGGTGATGCTGGAAACCGGTGCAGCCGGACCACCACGCCAACTGGCCAGAGACGAAATTATCTCGATGTTCGACGAGACCGTCGCATTCTGGCGCGGTTGGCTGGGTCGGTCGACCTATCATGGCCGCTGGCGGGAACAGGTGTACCGCTCGGCCATGACGCTGAAGCTGATGACCTACGCACCCACCGGCGCGCTGGTGGCGGCGCCCACCGCGGGGCTACCCGAACAGGTGGGCGGGGAACGTAACTGGGACTACCGCTTCACCTGGATCCGCGACGCCTCGTTCTCGGTGTACGCACTGCTCGGGCTCGGGTATGTGGAAGAAGCCCGGATGTTCATCGGCTGGCTGTCCGACCGGGTGGAGGAACAAGCGGGCGACGGATCCGGACCGCTAAGGTTGATGTACCGCGTGGACGGGTCATCCGACCTGGACGAAGAGCTTCTCGAGCACCTTGAGGGGTATCGCGGCTCCCGACCGGTACGTATCGGCAACGGCGCTGCCGACCAGCTCCAGCTCGACATCTATGGCGAAGCGCTGGACTCCATCTATTTCGCCGATCATAAGGGCGTCAATCTCAGTCATTCAGGATGGATGCGGTTGCTCCGGATTCTCGACTGGCTGTGCAACCACTGGGACTCCCCGGAGGAGGGCATCTGGGAAACCCGCGGCGGACGGGCCGACTTCACCTACGGCCGGATCAACTCCTGGACGGCCTTCGATCGGGCCATCCGGCTCGCCGCCGAGCACGGCCGGCCCGGCGACCAGGAGCGGTGGGCACGCGAGCGCGAGCGGATCTACCAGCAGGTCATGGATCGTGGGTGGAACGAAAAGCGTGGGGCCTTCATCCAGCACTACGGCACCGAGGTGCTGGACGCCTCTCTCCTGCGCATGGTGCAGGTCGGCTTCGTCACGCCGGACGACCCGATGTGGCTGTCCACGCTCGACGCGATGAACTCCGAACTCGTCTCCGACAGCCTCGTCTACCGCTACAACACGGAGGCCTCACCGGACGGGCTGCGCGGCTCGGAGGGGACGTTCTCGCTGTGCACGTTCTGGTATGTCGACGCGCTTGCTCGCTCGGGCCGGCTCACCGAGGCACAGTTCATCTTCGAGAAGATGCAGACCTACGCCAACCATCTGGGGCTGTACTCCGAGGAGATCGGGCTCACCGGCGAGCAGCTGGGCAACTTCCCACAGGCGTTCACCCATCTCGCAATGATCAATGCCGCGATCAACCTGGACCGGCGGCTGAACCGTGCCGAGAGCGTCTCCCCGGCCGGGCGTGCCTTCACCACAGCTGGCCTCACCGGGCTGGTCGGCGATGGCAGCGCATGACCCGGGACATCGAGCGCAGACCAGTGATCGGCAGATCGATCCACGCATCGATGTGGATACACAACACCAAAAGTAACTATAAATAATCGATATACATCTCACCGTAACAATTCACCGGTGGTTGATAATTTTTGCATACAGTCTGCCATATTTTTGCTACTTAAAGTAATTTGCGTTTCCCTAATGCACGTGCGAATGACCGTGCTATATCCTGCGCAGGAAGTACGTGCATCTGCACGCACACCGAGGCTCCCGCCAAGCGGGAGGAGGTGAGTTCCGTCGGCGGGCCGCTCATGTTCATGTGCCTGTCCAGACGAGCGTGACCGCGTCCGTGCGAGCCACGCCCAGTAATGCGCACAAGACCGCGAAGCGAGTTCCGACATGCGCACCACCCCGCCACCGGTGCACAACTATGATCTTTTCGCGTCGCTGGCGGCCAACCGAAATCGAGGGAGACCACCATGCAGGAGATCTACAACGGAATATCCGCGACCGCGCTGCCGCAGGTCACGTGGCAGAAGAGCCAGCGGAGCAACTCACAGGGAAACTGCGTGGAGCTGGCCCGCCTCTCAGCGGACTCCATCGCGGTCCGCAACTCCAGGCACCCCGAAGGTCCCGCGCTGATCTATACCCGTGCCGAAATCGAAGCGCTCATCCTCGGCGCCAAGGACGGCGACTTTGACAACCTGATCCAGTAGAAACCTCACATGAGCCCGAGACCGCCAGCCTTCCACCGGCGCGAGGAACATCATGGTCCGGGTACGTCCAGCTCGTGTCAGGTGTCGCTGAGGATCCGGCTGAGAGCATCGGTGCTGTCAGCCGGCAGCAGACTGTCGAGACAGAGGCGGTTCATGACGTTCAGGTAGCGGTCAACCTCTTCTCGCCTGTCCAGGTAGACGGCACCGCCGAGCTGTTCCAGGTAAACTACGTCCGGTAGATCTTTTCCAGGGAAACGCAGGACGCTGAATGCACCGCCCTCAGCGGCGTGACCACCGAAATGGAACGGCATGATCTGAAAAGTGAGATTCGGTCGTTCCGCGAGCGCCATCAGGTGCTCAAGCTGGGCGCGCATCACCTCGGGTCCACCTATCGGACGCCGCAAGGCAGCCTCGTCCACAACTACCCATAACCTAGGATGATCTGGCTTCATCAGCAGCTTCTGCCGGTTCATCCGCACACTGATCCGACGCTCGACGGTTTCAGCCGGAATCCCCTTATAACCCTGAGTTATGATGGCACGAGCGTAGTCTTCGGTCTGGAGCAGGCCCGGAATGAACTGGATCTCGTAGGTTCGGATCAGTGCCGCGGCCTCCTCCAGCCCGATGTAGAACGGGAACCAGCCCGGCAGGACATCGCTGTGGCTGTGCCACCACCCAGGTCGGTTGGCTTCGCGAGCCAACGACAACAACGGCGTCCGCTCGGCTTCGTCCAGGACCCCGTAGAGCGTGAGTAGATCAGCAACGTCGCGCTCTTTGAAGCCGACCCGCCCCAGCTCCAGGCGACTGATCTTTGATTCGGATGCCCGGATGCTGTAAGCGGCATCCTCACGACTGATGCCGCTGTCCTCACGAAGCCGACGGAGCTGAGAGCCCAGGATGATCCGACACACGGTCGGACCGCCTCCAGCGTCAACGGTCGCCACGGTCGGCCCCCTCGGCATCAGTCAACGCAAGAGTACGTTATCCGATCTTCCGACGCCGCATCTGCGCTTCCACGCCTCTGCACGTGCACCCGAACCTTGCATCTGCACGCTATAAACGCCATGATGTGCAGGCACCCTCACTCATGCCGCGAAAGTGAGGATCCAGGAGGCCGTGATGACAACTCACGGCGCACGCTTGCCCTGTCTCGCGGCGCTGACGGCTCACGAGGGAGGGCTGTCGGCGGGGCAGAGCTTCCGACGAACGGCGGGTGGCGGGCTGGCGGTTGCCCGCTGCCGGAATTCCAGCAGAATGACTGCGGGAATGCACAGTAGGGACCGATTGGCAAACATGATGGTCGGGCAGCCGTGGTCAGCAATCGTCGGCACCACGGAACATCCCACCATCAGCTGGAACGCGGCTGACCGCTGGACGCCTGCCAGCTCGGATATCGAGCCGGTGTTTGACGGCGTCAACGGTGCAACCGGCCGGGCGCGGGGGGGCCAAGGGGATCGCATAGCGATCCCCTTGGAGTACGGTGCAGGGTTTCCGCACATGCGCGCCGCTGCTGGCAAGACCCCCGGAGGGGCTGTGGTGACAGGCAATGATGCCAATCGCACGGACACCGACCGTGGAGCCCAGCTACCGATCAATATCCATGTGCTGATGTGGCGCGCGGACGGGTCGGTTCTGCTGGGGCGTTCCGGTGAACCGGATTCACCCTGGCGGCTACCGTGGGGCGAGTTACACGGCGGTGAGCCAGCAATAGAGGCTGTGCTCCGGATCGCTGACGATACGGTATCGGTGATGGCCATGGCAGCGCATGTGTGGCTCGCGCACGTGGCACATCATTATTATGCCGATACCGGTGAACGGGTGGGGCTGTTCTTCCGGCTGACGCACTGGCGCGGGATGCCCTCGCCCGGCCAGGACCCACAAACAAACCAGCTTCAATGGCATCATCTAGACGCTCTGCCGGAGTCACTTACCGCCCTGGACCGGGAGGCGCTGGCCCGCTGGCAGGACAATGACATGTATTCAGAACTGGGCTGGAATCCCCGGGTGGATGCTGTCCCGCGGCTGCGCGGCATCGCGGGCTTCCGGGCGTCGTCATAGGACGATAGTCCCAGCGGCCATCCCAGCCGCGGTTGGGTGACATGCCAGCCCGGCATGGCCGACATGGCCGGGTGCCGTTTTCTGGGCTGGCGGTCAGTGTGCCCGTGCCCCAGTGGTTCCCGTGACCACGGGATGCACCTGGAATGCGTCACAGATAGTCGTCTGTCGATCGATGTGCTGACCGCCCCCTTGATTCGGTGGTGTGATCACGAAACTTGCGTACGGCAGACATGCGTCTTTTTCACCCGATTTGTCCGCGGCGCGGACTGCCGTCCACTCCACCCCGAAGGATGCGCTGTGCTGTGGCTGGAGGACAACTGTTCCGGGTGGGCTCACCCGGAACAGGCTGCCGCCCTCGGACCGAGCGGCGGGCCGTTCCTGGCGGCCTTCGCTGTTCAACGCGACCACGGCTGGATAGCCGATCAGCGAACATGGCCGGTCGGAGATATCGGTGAGGATGACGACGAATCCCTGACGTTCGGCGGACGCGGCAGTTGTCATCGGCCCGGCGTCAAGCCGTAACTCGGACTCACCGCACACGGGCGGTGATCCAGGCGCAGGAGTCAGCTGGCCACCGGCTACGGGCGACGGCCGCGGGGAGGAACCCTGGTCGCTGCCGGTCTGTGCCCTGATGCCCGCTTCGGCACCGAGCGGTGCCTGGATCTTCGTCGGGGTAGCGACGGACGCTGGCGTGGCACCGCCGGAACTGCATGCGCCAGCCACGGCGCAGAGAAGAAACAGCCCGGCTCCGATCGCGATGAGCCGGGCCGCAGCGGTCCGGGGTTTTTGCACCATAAACTGGAAGTCTCGCACTCCCTGGGAACGCCTCGAAAACGCCCACCGTAGCCAGCCCTCCATGGCTCGATGAAGCAGGCACGGCGACCTGCGAGCATGAGGACATGAGCATCGGAATCGAGGTAGAAGGTGCCGACCGGAGCACCGGAGGGAACACGCATGAGCTGCTCGGGCTGACTGTCGATGCCACAGCCAACAGCGGCAGCATCATGATCGGCCCACCGCTGCTCAACTCCGGCGGCACGTTGTGGGGCGGTTGTGGGCTGGCCGCGGCGATCGCGGTCAGCGAGAGCATCCTCGATCGAGGCTGTCTGTGGGCGACCGTTCAGTACATCTCCCCCATTGAGACCAGCGCGTGTCTCAGCCTTCACCTGGAGGTGGGCCAACACGGGCGGAGCCTGTCCCAAGCAGCTGTCCGCGGCACGATCAACGGCCGGCTCGCCATGCTGGCCACGGGCACCTTCGGGGGCACGACCAGTGACAGCCTGCAGTTTGGTGACCCGCCCGAGGGCATCTCCGCAGACCCACTCGACTGCCCGCCGCGGCTCCACACCAGCAGCGGCGGTGGCATTCAGGATGCGGGAGGCATGCTCGCCCGGATTGAACAGCGTTGGGCACGCCCCCCGCGGTCAACGCTCGACGGCAATCCGGGTTCAGGTCACTGCGCTCTGTGGGCACGGCTACCTCAGCCCATGGTGACCTCGCCGGCCTCGATCGCAATCCTCGCCGATCTGGCGCCGACCGCTGTCATCGACGCGGTGGGCAGGCCTTTCTACACGCTCAGCCTGGACAACAGCCTGCGGGTCGGGCGCATAGCCCAGACGGACTGGGTGCTGGTCGATGCCCGGGTCGAAGCCGTGATCCGCAGCGTGGCCCAGATCACCGCCAGAATATTCGACAAAAATGGACAACTGCTAGCAGTAGCGAGCCAATCAGCCAAGCTGCTCCCGCCTCGAACATCCTGACCCGCCCGGCGTACCGGCCAGGCCCACGCCCCCGCCACCTATCGCGGTGTCCACTGGATGTGCCCCTCGCTCGGCGCATCCCCGCCAAGCCTGGTAGGTTGACAGTGTTGCAGTTGGAGCTTCCTCGAACGTTCAAACGCCCCGGAGTCTGACAGCGGGCGTTTTTCGTTTCTCCGGTCTTTTCCGGCAGTGGGACGATCCCACCGCGGCAACCTAAGTATTCGCAGCGGGCGGGCTTGGTCCAGCCCCACGAAGGAGACGACACATGGCTCAGGGCACCGTGAAGTGGTTCAACGGCGAGAAGGGTTTCGGGTTCATCGCCCAGGACGGCGGCGGTCCCGACGTGTTCGTCCACTACTCGGCGATCGACAGTGCCGGCTACCGCAGCCTGGAAGAGAACCAGCGCGTCGAGTTCGAGGTTACGCAAGGTCAGAAGGGCCCGCAGGCGGAGCACGTCCGCCCTGTCTGAAGCCCTCGGTGTGGAGCGCTCGCCGACGGCGTGGGCGCTCCACACCGGCACGTCCAACAGATCGTGAAAACTCGTTCCTGGCGCTGCCGAAGCTCGGCACTGCTCCGGGGCGGCCAGCACACGGGGCGAGCGCCTTGACCGCGTAAGCCGAGATGAACGCTTCAGCCACCCCTCGCCAACGGAATCCCACCGAGAGCCCCCGGCTCCCACACCGCCAGGACTACGTAACAAAATTGCGCTGCGGACAGGATCCGCTGGAGCCCAGCACCAGGCGGATATCGGCTTTCATATCCGGGAAGAAAAGCTTCGGGTTCTCGACAGGCCGATGGCCAGCCCCGTCAGACAGCAACCTTGTCAGCTGGCACGTTCCCACCTTCGTGGACACTTCTTACCACGCCACGGATCTTGCCCTTCCGTCGCATTCGAATCCGGACTCTTCGGGCATGCGGTAGCTGATCGTGGAGTGGATCCACTGCCGGTTGCAGTAGACATCGTGGGATCGTGGCCGGCCTAACCTTCCTATTCGGCAATGGCGTTGGGGTGAGGCTGTGGGGTACCCGCGCACGTGGCCCCGTTCTCCGCCGCTGGTTCGAGGTGACCGCTCACCGTGTCCGTCCGGATTTCGGAGAGCAACCGTACATGGAACGAGGTCGTCGCCTACGTTCGACGGCATACCGACCCCGCGTCCGCAACCACCCCAACCATCTGATCCGTAGTTTGATCTGAATCTTCTGTGGACGTCCGTGGCTGTCCGACGACTTGGCTGTCAACTTGGCTGTCAGTCTGGCCGATCGGCGCCGGATCGCGACTTGGGGCGACTCGTGAGTGGAAAAGAGGGAGCGAGCTGTCCAACGACGTCCATACCGGGTCCGTACTGCTACTCTCTGAGCCGATCGCTAATATCCTCCTCCGCCGATGTCCAGAATTTCCTGTCGGCCTGGGGCGGTACACACAAGACACTCGTACAGTAAGTATTCGGTAAACCTGTGGGATCTTCGAGCCCACGCCCCGGCTGACCTGCGCAGACGTCCTGGCGCCCCACGGCATCACCGAATATTTACCTCGTACACTATAGCGATAGAGCTATCTGCCCGGAAACTGTGGGCTCGTAGTTAGTAAATACTAGGTCCCAACTACCGCGTTTGCTTGAAACTAGATTTATGTCACGGCGGGTTGCGAGTCGTGCCTCACGAAAATGTGCGCCGAAAAGTTCATGAACAAATTCAGTCTCGCTGTTAGTGAGGGTGACGAATGCTCCTTGGGAATCGGCGCGCCGCATAGCCTCACATAGACGAACGTGGTCATTTTCACCGAACTGGCCCGGCGTATACCGCTTGAAGTCCGCCCATCCTCCGAGCGGGACGTAGGGCGGATCTAGATATACCCAGTCGCCCGGCCCGGCTTGGTCTAGGGCAGTCTCAAAGTCGGCCTCTATAATCGTTGCGTTCGTGAGTGCCTTGGACGCGCGCAACAAAGTGTTTTGATTGTAGTAGGGGCGATCATATGCCCCGTATGGGGTGTTGAACTCGCCCTTTTTGTTTACTCGCCATAGTCCACGAAAGCTCGTCTTGTTGAGATAGATGACCCGCGCCGCTCGTTCAAGATCGGAGAGATCTGCAGGTTTTTGTCGGCGCACGCTCTCAAAATATTCTGGCGTATTTGGCATTGTGTCGAGCAAGCCCATGACTTCAAGCGGACTATCTCGGACCTGCCGAAAACATGTGATTAGCTCGCCGTTGGCGTCGCTCAGGGCCGAGGTCGCGGGCCGAAGTTCAAAATAGACGGCACCACTGCCCAAGAAGGGCTCTCGGTACGTTCCAGAGAAGTCGGGTGCAAGTGCCACCAAGGTGCTGGCGTAGCGCGTCTTCCCGCCCGCCCACTTCAGGAACGAGCGCTCGCTGGGGGTGAGACTCATAGGCTGTAGACGCATCGACTGCACGTCAAGGACGGTACCGGACGTGTGGGACAGGATCCGGTAGCAGCAGCCTTCGGCGAGCGCGTCCGGTCTGCACGGTTGGTCTTGGGCCTCTCTCAAGAGGACCTGGCCGACCGGGCGGGCTTGCACAGGACGTACGTGGGCAGCGCAGAGCGAGGGCTACGTAACGTCAGCCTTCAGAACATCATCCGACTTGCCAAGGCGCTGGAGGTAACCCCGGGCCAACTACTCGATGGGCTTGAGAAGTGAAGCGCCCACCCCAGTACCTGGACATTCGCTGGGATGATCCATTCTGGCACGTAGTTCGTTTGGTTGTTGATGAGATACCTCGACGGCGTAATAAGCCGCCGATTCTAACGGAAACGCAGATACTTCCAGCTTTGGAAAAAGCGGGAAGTGAGGTTACGGCCGGACTTGGTCGGTATCTCACCGCCAGAATGGAGCTTGTCCCGAAGATTGCCGCTTACCTCGAGTTTCGACATGAGGCTGCTATACAACTTCTGCTGAAAGCCCGCTCGGAAGACGAGGCGCTGATTGACTTCGCGAACCTTTCCAAGGAAATCGTGGCGCGATATGGCACCAGATCTAAAGATCATCATCAGTCCTCAAAAGTAATGGTCCAGACGGTGGATATCTTGACGCGAAAGGTTTGCCTTGATCGTGGTTTCACTGCAAATCTGAGCCCACAGAAGCGGGCCACGCTCATAGGTGAGCAGCATATTTGGGTATCGCCACGGCGCCTTGATGGAGCCTTGCCCTCGCTCGTAAATCCCGTGGGGCTATGGGAGATAAAAGAGTACTGGGGTGGAACTGCGGGTGGTAGCAAGATGTCAGACGTAATTTATGAATGCCAACTGGTTGGCACGGAGCTGCGGGCCTTCGCGGATCTACATGGGGCCAGTGCCAAGCACTATGCGGTGATGGACGGCGCAAATCAATGGCATAGTCGGGTCAGTGACCTTCGACGGGCTATCGATCTTCTCTGTTCGGGCATCCTTGACGAACTGGTTGTTGGTAGCGAGGTTCTTAGTGACTGGCCGCGGATCGTAAATGAACTTTGTGATCTGGCGTTGGAGATCCCACAGCAGGCGACAAGGAGTGGCGCGGCAGCGAATGCGCCACGGCTCTGGTAGCGGTGACATCAGCGGCGTCTAACTCGCGGGCGACGCGCCGGCGAGCATGGCGCGCCAGCGCCGCGCGGCGGCGCGTCTTTCTCTGGCGAATCTCTTGATCCTAAAACGACGAATTCGGCAGTCTGCTCGACTCAGGACAGTTCGGCTCGGGCTGCGGACAGCCGCTGCGCACCGGTCATGAGTGGTCTATTCGGAGTCGAAGTCGATGTGGTGGCGGATTGTCCACCGGTAGGCATGGCCTTCCCTGCGAAGCTCAAGAAGATCGACGCTGGCAACCGGAACGCTGATCGGCGGTGTCACACGCAGTCGGGTCAGGCGGTCGATGACCTCCCGTGCCGGCGGGTCGGCGTTGCAATAGGTGACGCTGATGTGGGGTTTGAACCAGGCGGGCTCGTCGGGCACGGCGGTCCGGTCCCAGGACCGCGGCGATACCGGCGCGGAGTCGTTCCCGAAGTGTGGCGATCGGTTGCCAGGGGGCGGCGCGTAGGAACGTGCCGCCGCTGTAGGCGCTGATCGGTCCGACCGTGAGCGTGAACGGTTCCAGATTGGTGCACCGGTCGGCGGCATCCCTGAGCTATCACGGAACGGATGGATCTGGTGAGCCGTAACGTCGCGAAGGCCGTCCGTCCACCAAGTCTTGCCTACGGGGAACACCACACGCTGACCACCGATGATGCGCGTCGTTTCCTGGCCCTGGCCGCAGACGATCGGCTCGAAGCGCTGTTCGTCCTGGCGCTCACGATGGGACTGCGCCGCGGTGAGCTGCTCGGCCTTCGCTGGGATGACATCGACCTCGACGCCCGGACGCTGTTGGTTCGCCGCTTCGTCCAACGGGTCGACGGCCAACTCCGGCTCGTCGAGCCGAAGACACACGGTTCACGGCGAACGGTGCCGATTCCGGCGCTCGCCGTCGATGCCCTGGAGCGCCAACACAAACGCCAGGAAGACGAATGGAACAAGGCCGGTGAGTCGTGGCGCAGGACAACGGGCTCGTCTTCGCCTCCACCGTCGGAGTCGGGACGCCGATGGAGCGGTACGGCCACGTGCTGCCCGAGCGGCTCCGCGCGGCGGCAACGGCGATGGACGGCATCCTTGCGGCAGAGGCCGACCCCGGTGCGCAACACGACAAGGAGCACGATGACGACACGGTGGAGGAGCAGGACGACAGATAGCGCGCCTTGGCTACACGGTTGGCTACATAACGATCATCGCTGCCCCGGCCAGGTCGGGCGAAGCCCGACGCCGGGGGTCCGGGGGTCGCCCCCCGGGAAGACATCGCGGCTGGTGGCGAAGCTGATCGAAGATCGGCGAGCAGCTCACATCAGTTCGTGGAGGTGAGGGGATGGAACTTGAACCCCGATCTTGCCCGCTACCTGCACAAACGCCAGCCGAGAGCGACGTAGGGGCCGGCCGCTCAGCCTGGATCGTCCGGCTGGCTGCTGCTCTACGTCCAGATTCGCTACCACCACAACCAAACACGGTCGCTTGCTCGTCGTCGCATCAGGCCTCGAAGATCGGCGGATGGTGACGCCGAGCACTGTCCACGAAAGCGGGACCTCTCCAGTCTGATCACACGGACATGGACCCATCCACGGCGGATGGGCCGGCCACCGATCAGCCCGGAGATCGTCACGCTGATCAAGCGGCTCGCGACCGAGAACACGACGTGGGGCTACCAGCGGATCCAGGGCGAGATCCTCACGCTCGGCCACCGGGTGAGCGCCTCCACGATCCGCCGGGTCCTGAAGGCCCTCGGGCTGCCACCGGCGCCCAGGCGGCAGACCGACACGACGTGGCGGCAGTTCCTGCGTACGCAGGCGTCGACGATGCTGGCCGTGGACGTCTTCCACGTGGACTGCGCGGTGACGCTGCGGCGTCTGTACTGCTTCTTCGTCATCGAGGTCGGTTCCCGCACCATCCACGTCCTCGGGGTCACCGCTCACCCGGGCGGATCGTGGACCACCCAACAGATCCGGAACCTCCTCGTGGACCTCGGTGACCGGGCGGTCGACGTCCGGTTCCTGGTCCGTGACCGCGCCGGCCCGTGCACCGCATCCTTCGACGTGGTCCTCGCCGACGCCGGCATCACCGCGGTCACGATTCCACCTCGGACTCCGCAGGCGAACGCTTATGCGGAACGGTTCGTCCGAACCGTCCGGACCGAGGTCACCGACCGGATGCCGATCTTCGGTGAGCGGCACCTGCGCGTTGTCTTGGCCGAGTACGTACGGCACTACAACGGACGACGACCCCACCGTGGTCGTGGTCTTCAACCAGCACGGCCGGACCACCCCGTCGCGGACCTGACCAAGAAACAGATCAAGCGTCAGCCCGTCCTCGGCGGCCTGATCAACGAATACGAACGAGCCGCCTAAACTTGGAATTTAAGGTCCGGAGTTGATCGGTTTGGTGACCTAACTGTCGGTCACTGCACGCCCTAACCCACCAGTCACTCAACGAACGGCCACTCCAGGCCGGTGACCTGCGCTTTCGGCCGGGCCGACGCCTGGGCAGCGGTACGGCCCTGGCACGATCGTGTGCGTTTACAGACCCACATGATCGGAACCAGAGCCGTGCTGATGAGTATGCCCGATACCGCTCCACCCCTCGGCGCTGGGGCCGGCGGGTCCTGCGCCGCCGACCTGTCGTCCGCCGCGGCGTTGGCCGACGCCGGGATCTCGGCGGCCGGGGAGCCGGCCGATGGGGCCGGCTTGGTGGCGTTCCGCCGCGAGCTACTGGGCTGCTTCACCCGCCGCGGTGACGCACTGCTCGGGTTGGCGGACGCGATGCTGTGTACCCGCGGGCCGGTCCTGTCCCCGGCGGAGCTCTCCCTCGAGCCCGAGTTCGACCGCGGCTACGGGTCGGCCTACGAAGGCCTGGCCGAGGGCCGCGTCGAGGAGGTCGCGTTCCGGCGGCTGCTGGCCGGGCGCATCGCGCCGGCCCGCCCCGCCGAACCGTTGATGTTCGCGGCCGACACCACCGCGTTGCCCCGCCCGGACGCCGCCTACGCCGACGAGCGCACGATGGTCCTGTCCCGCCGTACGGGCGGTGACGTGGTCCTGCCCGGCTGGAACTACAGCATCCTCGTCGGTGTCGGCTGGGGTGACTCGTCCTGGGTCGACCCCCTGGACGCCCGCCGGCTGCGCCCGGGTGAGGACCACACCGCGGTCACCCTTGGCCAGGTCCGCGCCCTGCTCGCCGACCTGGACGTCGCCGGCCGGCTGCCCGCTGCCGGCCCGCCCCCACTGTTCTTGTTCGACTCCGGCAACGACGCCAGCGCGCTGGCCTACGAGCTGGCCGGCGGCCGGGCCGGCCATCAGGCCCAGGTGCTGGTCCGGCTCAACCCCCGGCGCGTCTTCCGCGGCGACCCGGACCCTCGCCCGCTGGGCCGGCGGGGCCGCACGGCCCGGCACGGCCGGCGGCTGCCGCTGGCCACGGGCAAGGAGGCCGAACGCCCGGCCCCCGACGCCGAGCTCACCGCCACCTCGGACCGCCACGGCACGGTCCGGGTCCGGGCCTGGCACGCCATGCACCAGGAACTCGGGCGGGAGGGCCGCTGGGCCCGCTGGCCGGCCGGCCGGGAGCTACCGATCGTCCGGGGCAGCGTGATCCAGGTCAGTGTCGAGCGGCTGCCCGGTGGTCGCAAGCCCCACCAGGACATGTGGCTGTTCCACGCGGCCCCGGCCGGGGCCGAACCCGACCTCGACCTGCTCTGGAAGGCGTACCTGCGTAGGTTCGACCAGGAGCATTTTCACCGTTTTGTAAAGGTTTATCTCGGTTTGGGGTCGGCTCATCTGGCCTCGGCGCAGGCAAGCGACCGGTGGGTACAGCTCGTCATGGCGGCCTACGCGCAACTACGCATGGCCTCCGCCCTTACCGACGACATGCGCAGGCCCTGGCAGCCCAAGCTCCCCGATGGCGCGGTGCCCAGTCCCTACCGGACCCGGCTGGCATTTCGCCGACTACGCGCCACGATCGGTTCGCCCGCCCGGCCGGCGAAATTCAGCCGGCCCGGACCGGGGCGGCCCAAGGGATCGAAGAACCGGCCGAAGGCCCCCTGCCCGCCTTACCGAAAGACCACCAAACCGGATGTCAGTCACACGGAGTAACCTTAAATCCCAAGCTAAAAGCCCAGGTCAACGCTGGTAGCCGGGTTCTGGCACCCCACAGGCATCCCGGCCACCAGCGCCGTTCCCTGGTAGGCGACCGCGAACTCCGCTTCGAGTACGCCTGATCGATGGGGGTCCCCAACAGCCGCGCGAGAATCGGCGTTAGTTAAGAAATTAATTTGTTGCGCCCAGATGTGGCCTCGGCGCACCGGCTGCACTCCCGGACTGTGGCCCGCCCGATGTGCCCGTACACGCGGTGACCGCAGCTCCCCGTGAGCTGCCAGCGCCCTTCGGTCGCATACTCGTCCGAGATAGCATGAACGCCGCTGTTCATGCCGGATCCGTGTGAGCAGGGGTACGCGTCGCCGCGGGCGGCGACAAGGTCGCTACAGGGGGACCACGGAGATGCGGGAACGTCAGCTCGCACGGGTGCGGGCCAGGCTGGACCGGTTCCTCCACGACCAGAATCCGACCATGGTTGTGGACCCGGAGGCGGTCGCCGAGGTTCAGGCGCTGGTCGCGACGGTCCCCGACCCGACCACCGACCTCGAGGTAGCCCTCGCGGCAGGCCAGCTGCACTGGGCACGTTGCCTCGTCCTTGGCGCCGACGACGGCCAGCAGGATCTCGAGGCCGCGCTGGCCTGGTTCGCCTCGGTGTATCAGAGCCACCCCAACGCGGTCCCCGACCAGGTTCGTGCCTATTTCGACCGGGACCGGTCCGCTTTACCCGAAGCGTGGGCAGATCACGCTGTCACGCTGCTGGGTGTGGTGATGCGTACCGATGATCGTGCCGCGCTGAGCACCGCGATCGGCTTCCTGCGACAGGCTGTGGCGGCTACCCCCACCGGCCACCCCGACTGCGCCGGGATGCTGTCCAACCTCGGCCTCACCCTGCGGATCCGGTTCGAGCGGACCGGCAATCTGGCCGACCTCAACGACGCCATCACCACCACCCGGGCCGCCGTGGTCGCCACCCCCGCCGGCCACCCCAACCGCGCCCTGTACCTGTCCAATCTCGGCATCGCCCTACAAACCCGGTTC
>NZ_CAKJTM010000005.1:0-15518 GCF_917627345.1 Protofrankia sp. CiP3
AAGGCCCACCCCTGG
Organism: Protofrankia sp. CiP3; assembly: GCF_917627345.1. Classification (NCBI taxonomy): domain Bacteria; kingdom Bacillati; phylum Actinomycetota; class Actinomycetes; order Frankiales; family Frankiaceae; genus Protofrankia; species Protofrankia sp. CiP3. The sequence goes on from NZ_CAKJTM010000005.1 coordinate 16, forward strand.
CTACTTCCCTCCGATGGCGATTGGCAGCAGATACGAGCTCGGTGCGATTACCTGCGACACGACGTTCTGACCAACGTGGGCAACGCGGTCGCCTGGTGGTTGGCACGGCATCCGGACGACGTCGAGAAGGCATGCGAAATCGCGCCGGCGCTCGACTGCCTCGCCCGTGTCCGGACCCCGCTGACCTGGGAGGAGTGCGTCACCGGACTCCTCGCGACGATGTTCCCTGACACGTCGGACACCGCCGCGAGGGCGACGTTCGCGACGTACTTCGCGCAGAACGTAGAAGACTGGAAGCGAGACGAGCTAGCAATCCGCATACGCCAGCTCGAAGGGCTCAGCGCCTCCCGGTCGGCGAGCCGAAATGGTGACGGGCCGAGATCGCTGTAGTGGGCGGGGGCCCGGAGCGGATCGGCGTTGAGCTCAAGACCGGCGTGTCATAGATCGGCGTCACCGCCGCCCTTCCCTACCTCGCCTCCAGTCGCTGTCCCGGCGTCGTCGCTGCAAGGTTGATCACGTCCGACCCGTCAGATCCCGCCCGGCTCCCTGCTGCGCTGGGTAACGTTCGTGACAAGCAAAAAGGGCAGCCTGGGTGTCCGCTATTGCCGCTGACCGTGCGCTGAGCCAGCCACGACGTGGCCATTGATCTTGGATGAACCGGTGCTCTGATCAGACTGTGGACCTTCGGGTCAAGGAAAGCTCCTGCCCCCTCATCCGATGAGATCCGGTCCGAACGGTTGTAGCGAAAGGCTGGAGCCGATTGAACGCAGAGCGGCGACGTCCGGGCCGACTGGAACGACTGGAACGAGAACCGTGGCTGTGCCGCTGAGCTCCCGGGTGACTGACACGGGGTCGGCGCGCCACCAGTCGTTGAGGTCCTTGTGGGGGGCCGCGGGTTCGAGCCGGGCGACGATCGCACCCGTTTGGGCGAGGCGGTCGGCGAGTCGTCCGGCTGCGATCCGGCCGGTCGCTGGCTTTCCAGGTCGGGTGCCGCGGTCGTCGGCGTCGAAGCAGATCGCGAACGCGGTCCGCGGGTACCGTTCCAGCAGCGTCTGGGCGAGTGTTTCCGCACCGTCGGTGCTGGCATGGGAGACACCGAGGACGGCGATAGCCGCGACACCGGCTTGGCTGGCGGTCAGGGCGTCGGGGAAACCCTCGCAGACGACGAGGTAACCGGCCGGCGCCGGCACGGTTGATCGGATAGCTGCCAGCCGTGGGTTGGGAGCGAGCGCCGCGGCGGGCTGATCGTACTTGCGTCCGGCCCGCTCGGGGTCGAGGTAACGGACCTGGTAGTAGACGGCACTCCGGCTGATCGGGTCGAGTGCGGGGTAGACGATGCCGGGTCCACGGAACGGCAGCCCGCGCGGCCGTGCAAGCTGGCGGGGTCCGGGGTCGAATCCGACCCGGTTCGCGTGCAGAACCTCGTCGGTGAAGCCACGCCCGGACAGATGCTGGCGTGCGCCGCTTCCGATGGGCTGCCACAGCAACGCGGCGCCTCTGGCCACGAAGGTTTCGACGGCCGGGTCCGGTTCTCGCACTGTCGTGGGCGGGGCCGCTGGAGGAGGTGGCACGCGGCGAATCGTGGGTGTCGTGGACCGGCGGAACCCTCCGGCATCCCACGGGAGGAGCCCGCTGCGGCGGGCTAGTTCGCGGAGGGCCTCGCCCGCGCCCACGCCGCTCGCGGCCATGAACAGGTCGACGGCGGTTCCGCCTTCTCCGCAGGAATGGCATTTCCACCGCTGGTAGCCGGTACGGCCGCGGAAGATGCCCATACTCGGGTGCTCGTCGGCATGTTCCGGCCTGGGGCAGTGCCATGCCGCGCCGGCTCCTCGGCCGCGAGCAGGCCCGCATACTTCGTCGGCGAGTGCTCGCAGGTCGATTTTTTCCAGCACCGCATCACGGTCTATCTGCCCCACCGAAGCCACCCTTGAGAACGAGTGTTGCGGTCGATTCATGGGTGCGCGGCCATGGCCCTCCGGAAGGCGGGCAGGCAAGTGATTTCCGCGATCTCCAGTACCCAATAGAGATCGCCCCCAGGGCACGCCGGACGTGCCTGACCAGCGGTAATGGCACCCGCTGTGACGCCGCACGCCATCCGAGTGCCGAGTCAGCGCACACGGCCGGTCATGTCACGCCGCATCACACACTCATGATTTTTGGAAGATGGCGGTTACTGTGACATCCGGTGTGGGACCGCATGTGAGGACGCCAGGAAAGCTGCCGTTCCATGACGGAGAAGACCTGCACGTATCGTCCTGACCGGCCACCGAAAGAACACCGGCCAACTGTCTCCGACGATGTCCTTCGCTGGTTCACGGAATGGGACGCGTGGAAAGACCGACCCGAGGTTGCGGCGAGGGTTTCATCCTGGCAGCAGCGACGCGCGTATATGGCTATGCTACGGACACCTGATGAGATCGTCGCCGGGTGTGGCCGGGACCGGACGGTACCGCCTCTGGTCGCGGACCGGCGCATGGCCGCGCTGGTCGAGGAAGCTCGCTACGGCGATCAGGTGGCCGCGCGCATCCTCCTCCAGCGAGTTCTGCCCGCGCTGATCGCTCGCTCGGGCGTCCGGGCACGCCGGGGACACGCCAGCTTCGGGACCCTGCTGGCCGGCTACACCTCGGCCGCGTGGATCGCGATCCTCACCTATCCGCTGGATCGCCGGCCGGTGAAAATCGCCGCGAACATCGTCTACGAAGCGGAACACGAACTGTTCGGCCGTCCACCGCTCATCGACCGCCGCACCGTGCCCGCGGTCGACATCGGCGCCGTGTTGCCGCTGGCCCGCCTCGACGGCAGGCCCGTCGACGCGCCCGACGACCCGCTGATCGAGGTCGTGGACGTCCTCGCCCGCGCGCGGCGGAACGGGCTGCCCGAGTCCGCGGTGCGGCTACTCGTCGAGCTCGCGGTCGAGGGCCGCACCGAACGCGAGATCGCGCTACGGACCGGTGTGACCGAGCGTGCGGTACGAGGCCGCCGGCAACGCGCCGTCGTCCAGCTCACCCAGCTCCTGGAGCTACCCGCTCCACCGGCACGCATCCGGCGGATGGGGACTGCGGCATGACCCGCCCGGTTCCCCTCCCCCACCGGCGGCCCGAGCGCACCGCGACCGCATCGGCAGCCAGCCTCCTGGGCAGGATTGTGACCGTTGCCGTACTGGTCGGCGCCGCCCTGACCGATCGATTCCTCAGCCCGGCCGACGCGACGACACCCGCGCCCGCGGTCCCCGCAGCCCGGGTTGTCGCGTGGGCCGGCATGGCGTCCACGGTGCTCGTCCTCCTGGTCGCCGTCACGGCGGTCGCAGTCGGGCTGTTCCTGCACACCGGTGTCGGGGTGCAACGCCGCCTCCGGATGGGTCTGAACCCCGAAGCGCGGTTCGCCCGCGTCTGGGACCTGGCGCCGCTGTGGGTGTCCGGCCCGGTGGTCGGCCGGTTGACGCTGGGCCGCGTCGGCGGGCCATGGCGCGGCCGGCTGGTGGCGACCGAAGACTCCCGGCTGGGCCTCGACCCATCCGTGCCGTCGCTGCTGCGTCGTTGGGCTGAACGCCGCCGCGGCCCACGCGGCGCGGTCCTGGTCGTCGGCCCCTCCCAGTGCGGGAAGACCGCAGCGTTGGCGATCCCCGCGATCCTGGAATGGGCCGGCCCCGTCGTCGCGCTATCGGTCAAGAACGACCTGATGGCCGCCACCATCGCCCGGCGACACCGCCTCGGCGAGGTGCTGGTGTTCGACCCGGCGAACGCCACCGACCAGCCCGGCGCCAGCTGGTCACCGCTGCGGGAAGCAGCCAACCTGGCCGGCGCCCGGCGGGCCGCACGCAGCATCGCCAACGCCACCACCTGGACGTCCGGCTCGTCCTCCGACATGGGTTTTTGGACCTCAGCCGCGGAGGACCTCCTCGCGTTGCTGTTCTGGACCGCCGCGGTCTGCGAGGTCGGGATGGACACCGTCGTCGGCTGGGTCCAGACGATGAGTAAGGACGGTGTCCGCACGCTCCTCGCCCCGCTGGCCGCCCATCACGACCCGTCCATCGCCACCGACGGCACGCTGGTCCTCGCCGGGTTCGACGGGCTGTGGCGTAACGACCCCAAGCAGGTGTCCTCCACCTACCTGGTCGCCCGACAGATGATCCAACCCTGGCAGGAACCCGATGTCGCCGCGTCCGCCGCGAACCCGCGGATCGACCTGGACTGGCTCCTGGGCGACCGCACACGATCACCCGGCGGGGTGCAGCCGGCCGCAGCCAACACGTTGTACCTGTGCGCGGACCTCGACGAAGCCGAACGGCTCGCCCCCGTGCTCGGCGGGCTGCTCGACGACCTGATGAAACAGGCGTACGCCCGGGTCGGCCGCACCGACGTCCCGCTCGACCCGCCGCTGCTCGTCGTCATCGACGAGGCCGGGAACTGGCCGATGCGTAACCTCCCCGGCCGGATCTCCACCTGCGCCGGGCTCGGCATCCAACTCATGCTCGTGTTCCAGTCGAAAGCGCAGATCGACGCCGCCTACACCACCAAGGCCGACATCGTCGTCTCGAACGCGATCACCAAAGTGTTCTTCGCCGGCCTGTCGGACAAGTCCACCCTGGACTACGCCGCCGGTCTCCTCGGACAGGAACACGCCGTCCAACGGTCCACCTCCGATGACGCCGGCGGACTCGGCGGTGCGGCCATCGGCGGGGGGCGACACAACGTCTCCCACGCCCCGACGCGCCTCGAGCTTCTTCCCGCGCCGTTGCTACGCCAGATCGCGCCCGGACAGGCGCTGCTCGTCCACAACACCCTGCCGCCCGCCCATTTGCACGGCCGCTACTGGTATCTCGACCCCGACCTCCACGCACTCGCGACCGGCCGCCGCATGGAGCGGCGCGAGCTGGCGCGCCGGGCAGCGCGCCGTCGCGTCCGCGCGGACGACCGCCATGACGAGCACAACACGGTGCCATCGGAGAACAACTGGCCGATCACCACACCAGATGCCACACCAGATGCCACATCACACGTCACATCCGACGACGTCGGGGATGCCACAGAGACCGGCGGGGACGCTGATCCCCTCACCTGGCCGGGCTCCGACGGCGGCAGCGGGCTGCCGTGGTAACGAGCCAACCCGAGCCGCCGGACGGGCCTGCCCGACGCCGCCACAGCCGGGTCGTGTTCGACACCGCGCCGACCGCACGGAACCTGCACGCCGTGCGCGCCGATGGCGCGAACCCGGCGCCAGCCGTACCGGAATCGCCACCCGGGCTTGCCCCAGGAACCCGAATCAAAGCCGCCGTACCGGGCCGGGCGATCGAAACCGGAACCGTCACCGAGGCGCTCACGGACACCGGCGGCGCGGTCCGCTCCTACGCCTGGCGCCCGGACCGCGCCGCGGACCTCGACCATCCCTGGCACGCCAACCCCGGGCATGTCCTCGTCAGCCCGGCGCATGTGGTCCGCCCCCTTTTCACCGGACCGCACACGCCCGGACCGGACGTCGGCCGTCCGGACCTGCACCGGACGGCCGTCCAGCGGGCGGGCAACGGTCCGGTATCGGAACCAACGGTGTCCGGCGCATCCCGCACCGTCACCCGGTCGCCCCGTCCAGGACTGGACACGGGACGTCCGGCACCGCTCCGGTTGGAGGAGCACGGCGACATCATCCGGGTCCTCGACCCGGTCCACGGCCGGCTCGACGTCCCCGCCGACCAGCTGTCCGCGGCATTGCGCTGGACCCGACCGGAACTGTGCGACCTGCTCAGTCGCTACGGACCCGGCCGTCCGCTCGCACCGGACCTACCTCGGATCACCCTGGCCGCGCTGGCCGCGCTCGCCGCTCCCGCCGCCTGGCCGGGCGCAGCCACCCCGACCGAGCAGACGCCCATCCCGGCCACGACGCCGGTCATCCCACCGCCGGCGACGTGACCACCCCGCCTCGCCGGACCGTCCCGGACAACCCGCCGTTGAAGGCGTTTCGGCTCCTTGCCGGCGCCACCGTCATCGACGTGCCGTTCCAGGTACCGCGCGGCGCCGTGGTCCGCGCGGCAACCCTGTGGCCCGACCCGACACAGCCGACCGGGTGGGGGGCGTATCCCTGGGAATCCGGGCCTGGACGCCGAGGGTTCACCCCCGCCGAGATCGACCTCGGTGACGTCGTCGGGTTCGCCGCCGACCTGCCCGCCGCTCCACCCGCGCCGATCGCACCCGGCAACCCCTATCAACGGCCAACCGCCCCCGCGCCGGCCCCGCCAGCATCCACCACGGTCATGACCTGGTACGGCTACCTCCACGCCGTCGACCCCGACCGGATCATCCTGCGCGGCCCGTACCACCGTCCCGAGGACGCCTACACCGCCGCGCAGCAAGCCCTCCACGCCCAACTCCGCGCCGCACCACCGCAGGTGGACGGACCCCGGCGTGGCCGCGACGGCACACGACTCGCCGGCGGCGAGACGGTACCGGTCGAACTCGCCCAGCCACCGGCCTCGGTCACGATCACCTACCACGACGGGCAGGCCACCGTCGGCGACCCTCGGCACGGCTGGATCCACGTCGACGCCGAGGACCTCGGCGCCGCGCTCGCGCACACCCCCGCCGAACTCACCGCGCTGCTCGACGCCCGCATGCCCGGCCACCTCGGCGGCACCGAGGCCCGCCTCACCCTCGCTGCGCTGGCAGCCCGGCACGTCCCCGACCAGCTCGCCGACCTCACCGAGCCGACACCGGTCGTCGTCGCCGGCCCGTCCCCGCTCGGTCCCAGCCAGCCACACGCCGCGCCACCGGCCCCGGGAATGGACCTTTGATGATCGCCAGTCCGGAACCGAACTGGGACACCACCGTCCTCGACCAGCCCATCATCCTCGATCTCCCCGACCGGCTTCCGGCCGACACCGACCACTGCGGCCATTTCGATCCCCGGCTGGCACTCGCCGTCGCCGCCATGACCGCGCAACTCGACGGCGACCACGCACAGGCCACCCGGCTCGTCGGGAAACTCGGCCGCGCCGGCATCGTCGCGATCCGCACTTCCAGCGGAACGCTGGAAGTGCGCGAGACCCTCGACGGCTGGCAGCTCATCGTCTCCGCCGGAGAGCCCGACCCGGCCGATCTCGCGGTCGCCGCCCACCTCCGCGCCTCCCACCTCGCCCGCCAACGGCACATCGCCCGGCAACGCCACCGCGGCTCCGGGCAGCCGCGGTGAACACCCCAGCCGGTCGCGACCCCGACCTGGGACGGGACCGGCCCACCCGTACCCTCGGCCACCGCGACTGGGACTACTTCACCCGGACATCCGCCGACCGGCCCGGCGCCGACCTCGGCCAGCCACCCTGGCAACCCCGGCCGATCACCCGACGAGAACGCCACGACCGCACCCTCGGTATCCCCACCCGCGACATCAGCATGTGGCCCGACCCCCCCACCGACCCGGCGCACACCGGCAGCACCCGACCCACGGCCAGCCAACAGGTCATCGACGAGATCGCCCAGCTCACCCCGGCCGACCAGTCCCAGCCCGCGATCGGTGTCACCGTCCTGGCCGCCGCGCTCACCGACGTCGCCGCGGGCGTCGCCGGCCAACCCACCACCGTCCAGAACCGGCACATCGACGCCGTCGCCGCCGGGCACGGCATCGACCCCGGGCAGCTGCGCACGCTGAGCGCACACATCGGAACGATGATCGCCAAGTCGACGCGGCGGCCAGCGGTGACCAGCATCGGCAAAGCCGCCTTCAACGCCCTGCACGGCGCGAACCTCCGCCTCGCCACGGAAACCTACCTGGCCCGCCGGCAGCTCGCCGTCGCCGCCCGCATGTCCGAACCCGACCTGCCCCGGCTCATGATCCTCATGAACGGGATCGTCCACGCCGTCCCCGCGTCGGTCATGCTCACCGTTCCCGCCCGATCACACGGACCGCTGGCGGCGATCCGACCCGAACACCGTGACCTCATCGCCTGGGACGGCGTCACCCGCGCCACCGACCATCTCCACCACACCGTCGCCGCGGCCATGCGTGGACGGCGATGGCTGGCACGTGCCCGGCCCACCCCGGACACCGCAGCGCTGGCCATCGGAGTGCTGCACCTGACCCACCCCGCGACCGCCGCGCAACTGGTCACCGGCGGCGCCACCGGACACGCGGGACTCACCACGATCCACCGGCTCATCGACCGGCTCCCCTGCCCGACCGACCTCACCGGCCTGTCCGACCAGGCGCTGAAAGCGGCCTGCGACCGCAACGGCTGGCTCCTGGGAACAGCCGAGGAACACACCCAACGGCGCATCGTCGAACGCCACATCAGCACCGGACTCGACGACACCATCCGCCGACGCCTCGCCGACGGCGACACCACCGCCCTCGCCGGCGCGCTGCTCGCCCACGCGCCCACCGACGCCGACCTCGACCACGCCGACCTCGACCAGCAGCAGCGGCTCCAGTTCCTCACGGCGGCATCCGGGGAGGCCCTCCGCCGCTTCGCCGGCCTCACCCTGCGCCCCCACACCAGCCGCGCCGAAGCCATCGCCGGCCGCTTCCCCGAACGGCCGTTGCGCCACCTCCTCACCGTCAGCGCCCCGCAGCTCGTCCCCGACCGATCTGTCGAAGCCCCGACCGCCAGCGTCATCGGCAGCCGCCCGGCACCCGAGCTCGCCCCATGACCAGCCGGCGCCAACCCCAGGCACGCGGGACGACCGCCGACGAAGGAGAAGCTCGTGGATCAGCTGTCGATCGCTGAGATCCAAGCCCTTCCCGCCACCGTGACCCTCATGACGGCCGCCCGTGCCATCGGGATCAGCCGGACCGTCGCCTACGAGCTCGCCCGCCGCGGCGCCTTCCCCTGCCCTGTCCAGCGGATCGGACGCCGCTACCGCGTCCAGACCACCGGTCTGCTCGCCTTCGTCGGCATCGAGTCCGGCGGGACAACTCCGACCGCCACACCTCCAGACAGCGACAGCCGGCGCACACCCGCATCCGCTGAACCGCGGCGCCACAGCAGCCAACCCACCGCCGCGGGCATCCGCGCTGATCGCCCCCGCGGCTGACGGCACGGGATCCGCCTGGCCTCGCCCCCAGATGGAGGCCATCTCGTGCGCGCCGAATCGGGTGGGTGTGCCGAAACGCGCCGCTCGCGGCCTACCAGGTAGCGACCCCCATCCACGGGAGGGAATTCGATCATGCCCGGCCCTACCCCGCGACCCGCACCGGCCGATGCCCCACCAGCTTCGCCCTCATCCGACCGCGCCGTGGTGGTCCCCGGCGCACGCAGCGAGCGCGCCATCCACTACGCGACCTGGGGAGCGGTCCTCACCGTAGCCACGATCGCCGCCCTGATCAGCTACCGCCACATGCGAACCGTCGCCCACGCCAACGGCGAGGACGACCTCAACGCCGCCGTGATCCCCCTGTCCGTCGACGGACTCATCGTCGCCGCCTCCATGACGATGCTCGCCGACAGCCGCGCCGGTCGTTCCCGCCGCTGGTTGTCTTACCTGCTCCTCGCTCTCGGATCAGCAGCCAGCCTCGCGGCCAACGTCATGCACGCCGCCCCCACCCTGCCCGCCCGGATCATCGCCGCTTGGCCGCCCATCGCACTCATCGGTGCATACGACCTGCTCATGCGCCAGATCCGCGCCGCCGGCTGGGCTCACGCCAACGGCATCCACAACACGACCCCACTGGCGCCGTCGACGGCAGCTGGCGCCAGTGACGAAGAGGCGGCGCCTCAGGCGGTCATACCGGCTCCAGCCACCGGCGCGGCGCACGGCCGGGAGACACCCACGAAGAAGGAGCGACTTCGGCTCCTGCTGGCCGAACAGATCGACCCCGACGACAACCGGAGTGTCTACGCACTCGCACGAGACCTCGCCCCCCAAATCGGCCTGCACGAAGGCACCGCACGCCGATACCTCACCGCCCTGATCGCCAGCTCATCCGCCAGAACCATGCCACCGGGAAAACCGATGGATTGAGTTCTCGAAATGCGCTGGAAGGGCGTTCTCTAAAAATCTGAAATCACGGCTTCGCAATCCACCGATCAAGGCAAGGCGCTCCGTCACGACGAGCAATTCCTGTTCTTGTTCTTTCGGCGGTGACATGCCCGCAATTTAGCACAACATCCGATTCTTGTCCGTTTCACCCGACGCGGGCACACTAGCGATTTATACCGACGGAGGAAAGTATGCAGGGATCCACCCTGAAACGCTGCTACTGCAAGGACAACGCGACCGGTGCGCTACTGGGCGCCCGTTGTCCCCGGATCAAGAGGAGTGAGCACGGCACGTGGGGCTACGCCGTCCGCTTGGAGACAACGCGGGGCAATGAACAGGTGAAGAGGTTTGGGTTTACCAGCAAGGATGAGGCTGAAACGAAAATTTCGGAGATCAAAAAACTGGTCGAGATCGGAGAGACTTCCGATCTTCAAAAGAAGATCGGAAGTCTGATCAAGGAAGCGACGGCACGCGGCGGGGAGCTTCCAACCATCGATGGTGTCAGGAGACGCGTAAACGCCGGTGTGGCTCTGGACAAAAGCATCACCGTGGGCGAATGGCTGGATAATTGGCTCAACGGGAAGAGAGACATCAAGAAGACCACGCGGAACGGCTACGAGTCCAATATCCGCGTGTACCTCAAACCACACCTCGGCCATCTTCCACTCGACAAGCTTCAGATAAGCCAGATTGACGCCATGTTCGACCGAATACAAGAAGCGGACGACGAGCTTACGGAACTACGGGAACGTGCAAGCCGGGGCGAAGAGGTCGATTTCAACAGACGGCAAAGAATAACGAGCGCAGCGACCCGACAGCGTATCCGCGCTACTCTGCGGTCTTCCCTTTCTGCCGCAATCAAGCGAGAACTCATCGCTAGCAATCCGGCGAAGCACGTCAGCTTGGCGTCCGGCAAGCGGCCGAAGGCACTCGTGTGGACACGGGCGCGGACCGAGAACTGGTGGGCAGGGTACAGCCGCGCCATCTCCCAGCTCGACGAACGCGCCCGTAAAAGCGTGGTACGCCAGTTCAAGCTCTGGAAGGAAACACCCCGGCCGTCCAAAGTCATGGTGTGGACACCCGAACAGACCGGCGCCTTTCTCGATGATGTGACCTCGGATCGACTCTCCCCCTGCCTGCACCTCATCGTGTTCAGTGGGCTACGGAGAGGGGAGGCCTGCGGCGTGTCGTGGCCAGACATCGACCTAGACGACGGCGTGCTGCACGTCTCCTGGCAACTCGTCCTCCACGGCTGGGAGGTGGCCGGCGACACCCCGAAAGCCGACAGCGTCCGCGACATCCCCCTCGACCCCGTCACCATCGCCGTCCTGCGCTGGTGGCGCGGCCAGCAAGACCGCGAACGCGACGGCTGGGACCCAGCATGGACGGACTCGGTCCGCGTCTTCACCCGTGAAGACGGCAGCAACATCCATCCCTCGTTCCTGAGCTACCGCTTCCAGCGACTTGCCTTCGCGGCGCAGCTCCCACCCATCCGGCTCCACGACCTCCGACACGGAGCCGCCACCCTCGCCCTCGCCGGCGGCACTGACCTCAAAATCGTCCAAGAGCTCCTCGGGCACTCCTCGATCACCATCACCGCCGACACCTACACCTCCGTACTGCCCGACCTCACCCGTATGGCAGTGGAAAACGCCGTGCGGATGGTTCCACGTCGGTCACAGGAAGCCGGCAACCAGCCGCTCCCACCGGCGACAGCTACCCACAGTAGCAACCGACCGTAATGATCATCTTGTTCTCCCGTCATGCCACCGGCGTTTTGTTCCCTTTCTGTTCCCCTCAGAGCCTGATCGGCAACCCACGAGGACCTCAGGGCAGGCTTACGCCCTGGTCAGAGCGGAGCCGGCGAGGGGATTCGAACCCCTAACCGCTCGATTACAAGTCGAGTGCGCTGCCAGTTGCGCCACGCCGGCCAGCCGAGGAACCTCCCTAGCGTAGGGCATCAGCCGTCGATCTCGCTCAGCGGGATCGACGGCTGGGGACCCGCTGAGGGACCGAAGCCGACGGCCCCGAGCCGGACGGACGGATCCGATCCCAGCTGATGCCCGCGTCCCGCACCAGCCCGTCAGGACCGGCCCCGGCCGGCAGCCCCGCGGCCGAGCCACCGGTCAGGAGTAGACCAGCATGGGGGCTGTGCCCAGGCCGGTCATCCCGAATTCTCCATCAATCGCTCCGTGAGCGTCCCAGAACTCGACCGCGCCGGCCACGTCACAGTTTTCGAGCAGATCGGTCAGCCGCGCGTAACGCGCCAGCGACTGCTCGATGAAACGGCGTCCATCATGCTCCGGGACATTGCGGAGAACAACGTCGTACTGATGCCGGAGCAGCGACGCGACAAGCTCGGCCAGCAACGTCAGGGTCTGATTGTGACAGGATCGGACGACCAGCACCCGAAAATCCGTGGCACGCCGGGAGAAATCAGCCGCATTACGCGCGGCGTCGGCCGCCGCCAGGCATGCCCGCATTTCTCGCAAATCCGCCGGGGTACGGCGTTTTGCGGCCAGCGCCACAATGCCCGAATCCATGACAGCCCGCGCCTCGGCCAGGTCCCGGACGGGCGTTCCCCGCATCTGGAGCCGCAGTCCGGCTTGCCGGGCCAGGACCTGCCCGTCCGGCTCCTGGACGAGCGGCCCGAGGTGGGAGCCACGGCGAAGAACGATCAAAGATTCTGACTCAAGGATGCGTAGCGCCTCGCGCATTGTCGGCCTTGCGACACCATAAATATCCATCAGTTCGGTCTCCGGTGGAAGGTGGTCGCCAGGCCGGACCTCACCGCGTGCCACTCTTCCGCGCAAGTCATCGGCTACCATCTCGGCGAACTTGTTGAAGCTCGGTCCGTACCCCGCTCGGGGTGTACTCATACCCATGTGGCCGCCTCCTCGCTGAAGCGTAAAAAACTATGCTAACCGGCGGAAGAGAGCCGCTACTCGTCTCCGTGGACTTCTTGTGAGGCCGCCCACGCCATGTGAATCCACCCACACCGATATTCGCTATAGATTAGGTTCTCGTGTGCCTTGGCGGAGCATCACGAACATGGGCCGACGCGGTCACCAATGACGCGCCATATAAGAGCGCCCGGCAATAGGGGAATGGATCAAGGAGTGAGGATGGGGTACATGCATCGCGAGGCGGCGCGGGGAGCCACCGGAGGTGTTGGGTGACGACCGACGAGCCGGGGTACCCGGGCATCGCGCGGCGATGGATCGGGAGCGATGGACGGGGAGTGATGCCGCGAGGGGCGTGCCTGCCCCAGCCCCACGACGCCGCGCCCCCTGTTGCCGGTCCCAAGGGAAGCCGGTATGACACATCGCGACATCCACGCGGCAACCACGGAAACGGGTGCCTCCGACAGGGCCGGCCGGGAATCCCCCGCTCGCAATAAAGTCGACAGGCTGCCAACCAGCCAGGAATGACGCGACCAGACGTTTCCGCGCGACGCGGGAGAACTTAACCACCCAGAGTCACCGAACAAAACCTTCCGTACCCGCCAGGCGGCATACGAGAAGTGCGGCAAAAGTAAGGAGGGGAGCTCAGAATGGTGTGGGAAGAGCCGCTTCCCTCCGCCGTGGCCCGCCTCGGACATTCGATCAAGAGGGCGGAACAGGCACTCATCCGTGAGAAGACCCGGGCACTGCGTGATGTCGGGCTTTCCGTCCCGCAGTACACCGCGCTGTTCACCCTTGCCGAGTCACCCGGTCTCTCCGGCGCCCAGCTCGCCCGGAGGTGCATGGTCACACCCCAGTCGATGGCCAGCCTGCTGCTCACCCTCGAAGCCAAGGGACTGATTGTCCGTGAGCAGTCGGATGTCCATGCGAAGGTTTTTCAGAGCCGGCTGACACCAACCGGCCTGGCGTTGCTGCGACAGGCCGACGCGCTGGCGCTCGCGGTCGAACAGCGCCTCACCGACGTGTTCTCCCCAGGAGAGCTGGAGGAGTTCCGGTCTCTGCTCGAACGGTCCGTCGCCATTCTCGACGACGAAACCGGACGGTCCGTGGCCACAGCCGCGCCGCGGTGGTCCGAACAACTCCGTTAGCGACCGGAGTCCGGTCCATCAGCGGCCGGGGTCCGGCTACCGCTGCCCGTCCACCCGGCGACGGCGAGCGATCTCCGCCAACATCACGCCAGCGGCGACCCCGGCGTTGAGCGACTCGACGTTACCGACCATCGGGATCCGCACGGTCAGATCGCAGCGCTCCCCGACCAGCCGTGACAGGCCCCGTCCCTCCGAGCCGACAACCAGCGCCAGCGGATCACCGGCCATCTCCAGCTCATCGAGACCAACCTCGCCGTCCGCGGCCAGTCCAACGACGAAAATGCCGGCATCCGCCCAGGCCGCCAACGCCCGAGACAAGTTCGTCGCCCGCGCCACCGGCAACCGGGCGGCGGCACCCGCCGATGTCTTCCACGCTGCCGCGGTCACGCCGGCCGCCCGTCGCTCGGGCACAACCACACCGTGCGCGCCGAACGCCGCCGCCGATCTGATCACAGCACCGAGATTACGCGGATCGGTCACTCCGTCCAACGCCACCAACAGTCCCGGTGGCGCGGCCTGCGCACGGGCCAGGAGGTCATCGGGGTGGGCATACCGGAACGGCGGCACCGACAGCGCCAGCCCCTGATGCGGCGCGGAACCGCACATCCGGTCCAGCTCGGCGCGGGCGACATCCGCGACAGCCACACCGGCAAGAGGAGCGAGCCGGCGGGCCTCGTCAAGACGTTCGTCATACTCTGTGCCACCGGCAACGAACAGAGTTGACCCCGGAACACCGGCCCGTAGCGCCTCCACCACCGCGTTACGGCCGACTACCAGTTCGTCGAGGTCACCGCGACCATCGCGCTCCGCTCGGCCGGAGCGGGACGGACCAGCCCGATCTGGCCCGCCGCGGACGGGCCCGCCAGCACGACCGCCGGACCGCGGCACCCGTTCAACACCGGTTTTCCCGCCTTTTTTCCCACCCCGGCCCTGGCCTGTCCCGGAGAGCGGACGCGGACCGCGCGCCGCCCGGCCGCCCTCGTCCCGAGCCCTGTCATCACCGGCTCTGTCCGTACCCGCCCGAGCGTTGGAGACACTGCCGGCTCGCCCAGTGCTGTCGGTGGCCCGCGAACCCACCGGGCGTCGCGCCTCAGCCGCCGCGATCACAGCGGCTCTGCGCTGAGCTGGGTGGCCTGGCCGCAGCTCGGCCGGCGGAGTGGCGCCACGGCCCTCCAAGCTCTTCCTGCGCTGGCCGCCGCTACCAGCCGACGCACCTTTGCGATGCGACCCCGCCTTGGCCGCTCGGCCGCCCTGGCCGCCACGCGCCACCCCACCGCCACCACGCCGTTGCTGGCCAGCCATCAGTGAACTCCACCAGCGCGTATCCCGGAGGCGTCAGAGAACATCGTCACACGGTATACGGTTTCCCAGCTCGCTTGGGCCACCGACCGTACGAGAAGCTTCATGATCAGAAAGCCTGACGCGTGTTAGAGCGCCCGGCAATAGGGGCGCTCTTAGCTTGTCCGCAAGCTGACAACAGCTCATACTGA